>CAIYTD010000252.1 GCA_903928955.1 Oligoflexia bacterium
CCCCCCTCCGTGACTTTTAAAAAAAATGGTGGAACCGACAGGAATCGAACCTGTAATAGCTGTTTAGGAAACAGCCGTTATATCCATTTAACTACGGCTCCGTCACTCCAACGATCAGGAAATGCCAATCTATCTAAAATGATCCCCAGGCGCAATGAGTTACTGATTAGCTGCAGTCCATTTTTCTGGAGGAAGGATCGCATTCATACCCAATCTCCTCTCTAATCGAGGGAGATACAAGATCGGATTGACTGCAGATACCCCTCGCCGTATTTCAAAATGCACATGGGGACCTGTGACATGACCAGTCTTTCCGCTCACAGCAACTTGCTGGCCCTTGGTGACATGCTGACCTGGCTGAACCAGTGTTTTAGAATTATGAGCATAAATAGTTGCGACCTTGCCTCTATGCCGAATGACAACAAGCTTTCCATAGCCGCGAATGCGCGTACCTGCATACAAAACAACGCCCGATTGAGCTGCGTAAACGGGAGTTCCACAGGCAGCACGAAGATCTATCCCCTCATGGTACGCCTTACCCCTTCGACCAAAAACGGAGGTGATTTGCACTTCCCGCACAGGCCATTGAAAATCCTCTAAATTTTCGGATCGAAAAGAATTTCGATCAAAATATCCTTTCCGTTCACTTGAAAAACGGCCCATCCTAGAGGAACGAGGTGAGGAACAAGCAAGTTCACTCAAAACAAATACTCCCAATAAAATACAAGATAAAATAGATTTTGACTGCATCCGATTTCCTATTTGCTCCAAAGGAATGATTTCTCCTTTTCTAAATCAGTCAAATAGTGGAGATCCGTTGAATCCAGCTTCAAAGGAGTCAGCGAAGCAAATCCAGATTCTACTGCAAAACAATCTGTATCCCGATCTTTTCGAAAACCTTGGTATTTCCCACCTACCCAAAAATAATCTTTTCCTCGATGGTCTTTCCGGCGAAGAATATTTCCACTGTAAAATCGGAAACCCTGACGAGTCAGCCTCAGTCCTTTCAGCTGGCTCCAAGAACAATCTGGAATATTCAGATTGAATAAAGTGTGATCAGGAGTCGAAATATTTTTTAAATTTTTAGCAACTTTTGCAGCAACTTTTGCAGCAGTCTTATAATAAAGTTCAGATTCGGGTCGTGCTTTTTTATAATCAACAGCAAGACTCACAGCCAGCGAAGGGATGCCTAAAATAGAAGCCTCTCGCGCTGCTGAGACTGTACCCGAATAGTAAACATCCTGACCTAAGTTCGCGCCCCGATTAATTCCAGATACCACTAAGTCGGGCATTTCCCCCATGACTTCACGAATCCCTAAATAAACACAGTCAGCAGGACTTCCGCTGACTCCGTAGAAATGAGGCTCGATAGCAATCAGCCTCAACGGTTTATGAATGGTCAGAGAATGTCCCGTTGTACTCTTCTCTTGCAAGGGAGCAACTACCCATACTTGCCCCATCTTTTTTAGCTCTTGATACAAAACCTTTAACCCCAGTGCGTGCACCCCATCATCATTGGAAAGTAAAATGCGCATTTGTCCAGTTTACACCCTTCAACGCAAGAGATCATCTCTAATCTTGTGAGACATCTCGTCAGATCTCTTTTCAAGGAGGACTTGATACGCCAGTAGCAACTTGATTAGCAATCTCAGTAATTCCCCCAAATCCATCACCTGCTAGATTAAGCTGTAAATCAAATGAAAAGGTCCAAGGATTCATAGTACTATAACTTACACCCGCAATTATCTTCCAGCATTGAGAGGGACTTTGAAGTTGAACTCCTGTACCTGCAGAAAATAATCTGCTCGTAGCAAAATCATAACTCGCTGAAAAACTAGGTAAAATATAATCTGAAATAGAAAAATTCACCGAACCTACTAAATTAGAAGTACTGTTGAATTGATTATAGTTATAGTTTAACGACACACTGCGTTCGAAGCTCATGATTCTTTGATGCAATGCCTTCTCTAATGTGTAAGTCAAACCTGTTGAAAGTGTGTTTCTTCCTAAATAGGGAGAAATATCAGGGTTGTAATAATAAGTCGTCTGGGAAGTTACTTTTTGAAAATTAAACAAAAGTGTTGTAAAGAATCGCGTAAAAACATGCTTATTATTCGGATCAACGGCAGTTGAATCGGATATTTCTAAAATATTAATCGCCTCTCCTGCTGACAACTCAACCACATTTTCATAAGTAGGAGTACCGATTTCCAAGTGACTTTTTCTACGAATCCATTGAGAGGTCAATCCATAGGACAAAGAATGCCCCAAAGGTACAAAGTAGAGCGCACCACTTTGATTGTAAGTATAGGGAACAATGTCTTGATCATCAAAATTATATCCTGAAATACCATTTTTCTGAGCATTTTGAATCTGCGCTAAAAAAGGATGATTTGAATTTTCCTGCCTTAACGGAATAAGCGAGTAAGTCAACAAAGGTCGAATCAAATGTTTGACACGAGGATATTCTAGATTGTCTGGAAAATTATAAATTCTTTCAAATTGAGCGCTCATATCCAATTGAAAAAGCAGATAACCTCTCGAAAGATTAGAGACTTGAGGGCCCAGTTGATTTCCAAAATCATAAAAATAACCGAAGTACTGAACAGAAGGAACAACCGAGAAAACGTCGAACGGACGAAAAGTTGTGTACAATGATGGATTCAAGGAAAATCGGTTCACTTTTCGAATGGGATCTACTCCCGGAGTAAAAGGAGGAGGGTTATTGAGGTCAATTGTTCCGTAGCCTCGAGTGACAATATCATAATCAAATGGCCCCGCTGAACGAGAAAAACGTGTCAATCCAAACGTCATGCCTCCCACTAAGCCCGTATCTCCTAAAAATTGATCCTGGGTTGTTCCTACAATTCTAGGCAAAACCTGGACTGTTTTAGGATCAAATTGAGTTTGCTGCGCGGTAAGATCCCCATACGTAGAATTCAGCAAGTTTCGATAGCGTTCAATATCTAGAAAAAAGCTATAATGAGGAGCGGAATGGGAAAAAATCAGATTCGATCGTAAGAAAGCTTCACCGGCGTAACCACCCACATCGAGTGGATAATTAAAAGGGTAGAGATTATCACTCACCTCAATCAGCTTCAATTTAGCATCTATGCCATAGGGAAGTTCATGACTTTGAGTGAGATCGAGAGCAAATCGTTGAGGTCCAACAGTAAATTCTCGATCAGAAAGGTAATAAAAATGTTCGACCCCGAAAGTTCTAGGTCCCAATGCATACCTACCCTCCCATTCAAAACGATGCCCTTTTGCTGAATACTCCCCCAGCCCAAAAGTCATATCGAAACTCCGGCTAATTGCCCAAAAATAAGGCAATACAAAAGTAACGCCGTTCTGCCCAGAAAATGTAAAATGAGGAAATAAAACCCCGCTCTCTCGTTGTGACTTCATGGGGAATACCAAATACGGCAGCCAAAGTGCGGGAGCTTCTTTAATCCGAGTAATCACATTAGTAAGAAAAGCATATCCTCCGATGGAAGCATCCATGTCTTCAGCATCAAAACTCCAACTATAAGGACAATCTTTACAAGTCGAATAATTACCCCAATGCGTTTGAAATCGTCCTGGCCCCAGCTTATTAATTCGCTCCCCGCGTAAGGTAAACTTCTCATTGGATACTCGGCCTGTCACAATAGTCCCCGTTCGAGTATCTAAATTGAAGTGCATCTCTTCACCCCAAATGACAGATTCTGTCGCCATATAGACGCAGTCTCCCCGGGCATCCAAAATCCGAGAATTTAAATCGAGCAAGATATAATCGGCTAAAAGAGTTTCGCCGGACTGATTGACTGCAGCATGACCAAAAAGTTCCACTTTATTTTTTTTTCGGTCCCAAAGTTGTTTATCGCCTGAAAAATGAATAGGCTGATTTTCAGTCAACGCGATTGCTGGATTCAGAGAGAATAAAGCAATCCCAAAACAAGAAATCAACAAATACCGTAAAAAAACAGTTGACCTCATTTTGAAAAAATTTATAAACCTTTGGGGAAACGGCACGTCTGTCGCCCCAAACGCCACATCCACTGACGCAATTCATCAGCAAGTTCCCGACGCGGCACTATACGATCTACAAATCCGTGTTGAATCAAAAACTCACTTCGCTGAAATCCTTCAGGAAGCGATTGCCGGATCGTCTGTACAATGACCCTTGGCCCTGCAAATCCAATTAAAGCACACGGCTCTGCTAAAATGATATCCCCCAGCATTGCAAATGAAGCAGCCACTCCTCCTGTTGTTGGATCAGTCAAAACGGAAATATAGGGAATACCTTCCTCTCTCATTCGGCCTACCATTGCAGATGATTTAGCCATTTGCATGAGAGATAAAATTCCTTCCTGCATGCGAGCTCCTCCCGATGCAGAAACAACTACTGCAGGAAGCCGATCTTCCAAAGCAGATTCAAAGACCCGAGTGACTTTTTCTCCTACCACTACACCCATACTTCCGCCCATAAATTTGAACTCAAATACCCCCAAGTGGTAGGGCAAACCGCGTAGTTTCGCTTTCCCGGCGACAAAAGCATCTCTTAAACCGGTACTACTTGCAGCGGAACGCAATCGACTTTTATAAGGCTTGAGATCATCAAATTCTAATGGATCGGTAGAAACAAGATCTTCAGCATATTCATCAAAACTTCCCTCATCTGTCAGCAGGGCTATTCTCTCTGCTGCAGTCATTCGAAAGTGATAGGTACACTCTGGGCAGACCTGAAAACAGTCTTTCAATACCTTGCTTTGTAAAATTTCACTGCATTTCAAACACTTCACCCAAAGTCCTTCGGGCACTTTAGATGTCCTTTGAGATACCTGTGTTTTAATCCGGGGTGTTTTTAAATCATCAAACCATGCCATTGATGCAAAAACTTAGCAGGGTATTTCTTAGCAAGCAATGAGAACTCATCCCATTTAAAAAAAATGCCTCAGTGAACTGTCATCCTAACGTCACTGAGGCCCACGAGAACACAACTTATCTCCATTTGAATCCTTCCATGGATTCTTTCCACAACCACACTTATTAAGTCTACGGGGGTTCCAAAATGGGTCAACCCCCTTTTAAATTTTTTTTGCGGAGAGCAAGATTGTAAACTTGTCTTTTTGAAATGCCAAACTCTTGACTCACCTCTTTTGCAGCATCTACTGTAGAAATACCTAAATTTAAAAGGCAGCTCAGCGCTTGACTCCAAACAGAGCTTTCATCCTCTAATAATTTGAGGTCCTCCTTTGATTTTTTAGGTCGAATCCAACGCACTGCAAAACACCACTCCCCCAGGGCTCCTTCTTTCAAAACTTCTTCTTGAACGGCATAGGAGACTTGAGATGCAGATCCAAAAAAGGTGCGCTCATGTATTTTTGTCAATTCTTTTGCAACCACCACTGAAACATCTGGATAACCATTTTCCAATACTCCCAGAGTATCGACAACGCGTAGGGGGCTTTCAAACCATACAAAAATATCTGATACCTGAGAAGAACAAACGAGCTGAAATTCCTTCTCTTTTTCCTCCCGCTTTTTTGGGAAAAACCCCCTAAAGGTAAAAGCAGTCTCATAAAAACCGCATACAGACAGAAGAGCAAGGACTGCAGAAGCACCTGGAAAAGGGGTGATTTGAATATGCGCTGCTCTCGAACGAGCGACTAATAAAGCTCCTGGATCACTAATCGCAGGCGTACCGGCATCCGTAACCAACGCAAATCGCTTCCCTTCCTGCATTTGAACTACCCAGTTTTGAATTTTTGCCTCAGGGGTGTGAGCATCTAACCTCTGTAATCTTGCTCCTAGGGAGTGCATTCCTAAAGCAGAAAGGAGAACAGATGTCCTTCGAGTATCTTCGCATAAAATGCAATCCGCCTCTTCTAAAGCGACTCTTGCTCGAGGGGTAAGATCGGCTAAATTCCCAATGGGAGTCGCTACAACCCATAATCCAGACGGTAAAACTTGCCTCTTGGTATCTTTCATTTTGAAAGTAATAATAAGTGGAGCCTGGAGGCTTTTCAATGAAAACTCAAATTAAAAAAAATGGTGACACGATTGTCGTAACTATGGATGGTAAGTTAGATTTTGAGACTTATGTCCCACTTCGCGAAGACTTAACGAAACTCATCGATCAAACAAAAACGGATAGCGTGCCAAAAAAAATTATTTTCAACCTAGAAAAGTTAGAATTTGTAGGCTCCAGCGGAATTTCATCTTTTGTTCAGACCCTGAAAGAATTTAATGCAAGCGTCCCCAACAAACCTCGTTATTGTAATGTTAAAAATGAGTTCAAGCGAATCATTCAAGCATTCAATGAAGAAGATCTTTTCGATTTTTACGATAATGAAGATCGTGCCCGTCGCAGTTTTGATCAATAGATTCTATTCTGAGTCTATCCAAAGATTGGGCAAATGCTTCCAATCTGTGCCATCCCAAGAGAGAAGGTCAAATCGTACTAGAGTAGATTTCCCTTGGTAAGAGGAAAGAAAAAACTGCGCGGTTTTTTTTAAGCACTGCTGCTTTTTCCAACCCACCGTTTCTGAACCCTCCAGCCAGTTCCTGAAAGAACAAGCACGGACTTCAACAAAAACAAGCTCGATGACTAAGTTTTGTCTGTGAGATTCCTCGAAGATAAGATCAATTTCACCCCATTTGCATCTAAAATTACGAAAGAGTAATCGACTTTGAGTATTTTGAAGAAACCACAACTCTGCTCTTTTTTCTGCATCTTTCCCATAAATCTGACGTTCTTGCATTCTTAAATGGGATGCAGAATGGAAGCCAGTGCAGCAATACTACCAAAGGACTTGCGATGGAGAATGCAAATCCCCTTCTTCTTCAATGCTTGCTGGTGAGCAGGCGTAGGATAACCTTTGTGTTGAGCAAAACCATAGCCCGGAAATTTCTGCTCCATCTTCGCCATATAACGGTCTCTCCATACCTTAGCAAGAATCGACGAGGCCGCAATACTCAGACATTTTTGGTCTCCTTGAATCACAGCCAAAGCAGGAACACCAAAACCTTGTCGTGGTAAAAATTTTCCGTCTACTAAAACGAAATGAGGAGAAACTTTCAGACTTTGAACAGCTCGAATCATAGCCAAATGAGATGCGTGAAAAATATTGATAGCATCAATCTCTTCGACTGAAGCAACTCCGATCGCCCATCCCGAAGCCCAACTCTCAATGCAAGGAGCTAATTTCTCACGAGCCAAAGGACTCAAAAGTTTACTATCCTTTACTGCGTTTAACCATTCCACTTGCTCAAAGGATACGTGAGAGGGAAGAAGGACGGCAGCAGCTACCACAGGCCCTGCCAAACAACCCCTGCCAACTTCATCTACCCCTGCTACAGAAATGCCAGGAAAGCCCACTTGAATCTCAAACTGAAGACTAGGACATTTCCGACTCATAATCCAGTTCCTCAACCACTGGAGCGAGCCCTCGACTCAGGACTCACTCCAGTGAAAAGATTCCAATTAAGAGGAATTTTTTTTATTTTCTCGAGCTGCTGCTGATGCTGCGG
>CAIYTD010000253.1 GCA_903928955.1 Oligoflexia bacterium
CCACTTCAATAGAAATATTGTCACCAGGCATAACCATTTCTACATTTTCAGGAAGAGTAACAACTCCTGTCACATCTGTAGTTCGAAAATAGAACTGAGGACGATACCCTTTAAAAAAAGGTGTATGTCGTCCGCCTTCTTCTTTCGTCAGAATATAAGCTGATCCCTTAAACTTTTTATGAGGAGTAACGGTGCCCACATGCGCCAATACCTGGCCTCGTTCCACTTCCTCTTTCTTTGTACCACGAAGAAGTGCGCCAATGTTATCACCGGCTTCACCCTGATCTAAAAGCTTGCGAAACATTTCAACGCCCGTCACTACTGTTTTAATCGTAGGGCGGAGTCCAATAATTTCACATTCTTCGCCAACCTTGATTACGCCGCGCTCTACACGTCCGGTAACAACTGTTCCACGACCTGAAATAGAAAACACGTCTTCAACTGGCATCAAAAAAGGCTTGTCTTTTTCTCGTTTTGGCTGAGGAACATACTCGTCCACTGCTGCCATTAAGCTCAAAATTGCTTTTTCGCCCATATCACTGAGATCGCCTTCCATTGCTTTCAAAGCGGATCCTTTGATCACTGGAATTTTGTCACCCGGATATTTATAAGAAGTTAATAATTCACGCACTTCCATTTCAACAAGATCGAGAAGCTCTTGATCATCTACCATGTCACATTTATTCAAGAAGACAACAATAGCTGGAACACCCACTTGTCGAGCCAGAAGAATATGCTCCCGAGTTTGAGGCATTGGACCGTCAGCAGCAGATACGACAAGAATAGCGCCGTCCATTTGGGCAGCACCCGTAATCATGTTTTTAACGTAGTCAGCGTGACCTGGGCAATCCACATGAGCATAATGTCGGTTTTCAGTTTGATACTCAACGTGAGTAGTATTAATGGTAATACCACGCTCCCTCTCTTCTGGAGCATTATCAATCTGGTCATAAGCTCTTGCTTTAGCCAAACCTTTTTTTGCAAGCACAGTTGTAATCGCCGCAGTGAGCGTTGTTTTCCCATGATCCACGTGACCAATTGTCCCGATATTGCAATGGGGCTTTGTCCGTTCAAATTTTTCTTTCGACATACCTCTTCTAGGCCTCCGCTGTTTGATTAGGCTATTTCGGAGCCTAATAACCGTTTATACAAATCTGGAGCTCTTGATGGGATTCGAACCCATGACCTCTCCCTTACCAAGGGAGTGCTCTGGCCAGCTGAGCTACAAGAGCGTTCATCACCACAGTTTTTACGCTATGACCACTTCTTATACCTATTTCGTAGAAGATTTCTGGAAAACCAGATAGCGGTCATTTTTCTTACATTCATTCATTCGCAGCACATAATCTCAAAAATCCCTTTATTTAGGATTTTGAGAAATGTCATTAAATTGGAGCGGGAGACGGGACTCGAACCCGCGGCCCTCAGCTTGGAAGGCTGATGCTCTAGCCAACTGAGCTACTCCCGCACCTAACTTATTCTTTAATTCAAATAACTAAAGAAGAAGAACATTGAATGACATGTACTCTAAAAGACTCTTTAGGCTTTTTAGTGTCGACTCTCCCATTAACCTAAAAATTCACTGAATACACGCTTTTTCCATTTTTTAGTTTTAAACTCTTTAAAGCTCCTAAAGAAACTTCATTTTATAGCTTGAAACTTCAAAATGGTGGAGAGAGAAGGATTCGAACCTTCGAAGACGTACGCCGCCAGATTTACAGTCTGGTCCCTTTGGCCACTTGGGTATCTCTCCATATTTAAACTTTTTTAGGTCGTTTTGTCTTTTTTTAGAAGACTTGTTTCTCTCATTTTAACTTTAAAACTCAAAATGGAGCTGGATAATGGACTCGAACCCACGACCTGCGGTTTACAAAACCGCTGCTCTACCAACTGAGCTACTCCAGCACAATGACAACAATGAGCACTGCAAAATTCCACTATTTGATGAAAAAGTCAATAGCCATCGTCTGAACAGAGGAAATATTTTTAATGAATCAGACTACTCGGAATCATCAAACTGTGCGAATCAGTGAGCATATGTCATTAACACTCCGTAATCCTCATAGCGTTCTTGCTGCTTTACAGACTCGGCCACAGGACGTGATTCAAGTGAAGGTCCCACCTCAATCCTCTACAGAAGCCTGGGACCGTGTCATTCAACTAGCTCGAGAAAAAAAAATTCCCATCTCCTCCTCACCTTCCTCTGCTCACTCGAAAGCACAGCGCACATCAAAAAATAACAGTGCAGAAGAAAGCTCCAGAATGAGCAGCGCTGAAGCCACTCTCCGCGAGCGGGCCTCCTTGAGCTTGGAAGAATTATTTGAAAATGCATCCACTCGGGCTCAAGGAAAAGGATTATGGATCGCACTCGACAGCTTAACCGATCCTCATAATGTAGGAGCAATCTTTAGGTCTGCTGCTTTTTTTGGAGTTCAAGGCATTTTAATGACTCAGGAAAGATCGGCTCCTCTCACCTCCACCGTTTATGATGTTGCTTCGGGTGGAGTCGAATATGTTCCATTCGTTGTGCAGCCTAATTTGCAAAGAGCATTTGAAGTTGCAAAGGATTTAGGTCTTTGGGTTTTAGGAACCTCTGAACATGCGAAGGATAGTCTATTCCGGATTCAGCGAGACCGCCCCTGGCTTCTTGTTTTAGGAAATGAAGAAAAAGGCATGAGGCGGCTCACAGAAGAATCCTGTGACGTTTTATGCAGCATCCCAAGCAATGGGCAGGTTACTTCTTTAAATGTATCTGTTGCCGCTGGAATACTGATTGCTCAATTGACTCAGTAAATCCTACCACTCTGTTACCCATGCCTATATTTTAACTAACTCATGGTGCCATTAGCTTTTTGATCATACCGTGATCTTTTAAGAACACTTCAAGCAGTCTTGAAGCAGCTCCAGAAGGAGTTTTCTGACCCTGCTCCCAAGCACGAACCGTAGGAGGTTTTACATTTAAAAGAGCGGCAAATTGAGGCTGACTCATATGATAAGTTTCAGTGCGAAGTTTTTTCACTTTCTTAGAACTCCACTTAGGAGCTGGCTGTGGAATTTCTCGAACTGTGGATTTAAGTTTAATCTCGCCCTTCTCATGAGCCACTGCCTGTTTTAAACCCTCAATTATTTCATACTCGATCTGTGATTTTGCCATGATTACTTTTCTCCTCTCAATTGCTTTGCTAATTCAGCAATGGTCTTTTTTCCTTCAGTCGAAAGATTATCTGCCTCGTCCTTGCCGTAAAAGTTGACGTCCTCCCCGGCCTAAAGGCCCTTTAACCGCTTGCGCGGGGGGATTCCCTTAAGCAGCTTTCGCCGCTCTTAGCGAGTCACGCCCGACTCGG
>CAIYTD010000254.1 GCA_903928955.1 Oligoflexia bacterium
AAAAGGTAAGAGCGGATGGAATTGAAATTCCCTTCGTTTTTTTGACAGGTTTTGCTAATCCAAGTAATCTGACAGGAGCACTTCAGCTGGGTGCTATTGAGGTATTGGAAAAGCCCTTTAAATCTCAAGCATTAGAAGATTCTGTGCGTAGGGCCCTGAAATTAGGTTTTTTAATGCGAGCGCTACAAGTTGAATATGCTCATTTGGCTGAAAGATATATTATTAGCCCCGTTCATCTGGATCAATTTAAGAAAATTCAAAGGGAAATTTTTGGGTTAAGATTTCAAAAGATCAGTTCCTCTGCTGAAGATCAATCGTAACTACTTCTTTTCGGGCTGCTGGAACTTCACTATATCATTTTTTAATCTTCCTTTTAAAACTGAAATCATACCGTTATAGATGGAAAGACATTAAAAAGTTTGAGGCATTCCGAGGGCACTGAGGATGAAATGGATACGTGCAGGCAGACAATTGGGGCAGGCTGTCAAAAATGTGCAGAGGTTAAAGGTCATTATTTCCGTATTTGCTAAACATGGCTTTATAGACATTGTAGATCGGATGAATCTGGGAAAATTTTTTCCTGGGCGATTACGTGTTTACGCCGAATCACAAGCGGAGAAGACTATACCAGCAAGATTAAGATTGGCTTTTGAAGAGCTAGGTCCTACTTTCGTCAAATTTGGCCAACTTCTTTCTACTCGCTCAGACCTTTTGCCCGAATCTTATATTGAAGAATTTACACGCCTCCAGGATCATGTACAACCTTTAGACTTCATAGTTGTCCGAACAACGGTTGAAAGAGAACTGAATAAAAGAATTGAAGAGGCATACTCTTTTTTTAATCCCAATCCCCTTGCTGCTGCAAGCATTGGTCAAGTGCATGAAGCACAATTATTGACTGGTGAAAAAGTAGTAGTAAAAGTTCAGCGACCTGAAATTGAGAAAATGATTGAAACCGATGTCTCTCTTTTAGCTTTTTTGGCTAATTTGCTTGAAAAATACGTTCCAGAAAGCCGAATTATTAGTCCAACTGTAATTGTAGATGAATTTTTTAGAACGCTTTCATTTGAGTTAGATTTTGTTGTTGAAGCAAATAATATGACAAAGATAGCAGAAAATTGCAGTTCTATTCCAGAAATTGTCATTCCAAAAGTTTATAAAACACTATCTACTCAAAAAATTATTACTCTTGAAAAACTAGAAGGCATACGCGTTAATGATATCAAGGCACTTGACTTAGCTGGTATTGATCGAAAAAAAATAGTAGAGATTGGGGCGAAGTCCTTCTTCAGGTCAGTAATGATAGATGGTTTATTTCATGGTGATCTTCATGGAGGTAATTTATTTATACTTCCTGATAATCGGCTAGGGATTATCGATTTTGGAATCGTAGGAAGACTGTCTCAAAAGTCTCGAGATCAACTCGCAAGTATGGTGATGTCTCTCCTTACCGAAGATTATGAGAATCTTTGCTATGAATATGCAGAATTAGGAGCATCAGCTGTCTCGATAGATTTTGAAGGATTTCAAAGAGAAGTAAGAAACGCTCTTTCTCCCTATATGGGTTTATCGTTAGCAGACGTCAATGTCGGAAAAATATTGATCGAAGCTACTCAGATTGCTACAAAATTTAACATTAAAGTGCCTGGTGATTGGATGATTGTTTTTAAAGCGATCTTAACTCTCGAAGGAATGGGGAGGACCTTAGACCCTGATTTTGACTTACTATCAATGGGCCGAGATCTAGTGAAAGAGCTTGTAAAAAACCAATATTCTGTTCAAAGGTTAACAAAAGAATTTATGTGGGTTGCAAAAGATATTGCAACTCTTATGAAAGTACTTCCTAGACAACTGAGATGGATGTTTAGAAAACTAAACAGTAATGATTTTGCATTTGAAATTAAGTCCCCGGATTTTCAACAGATTCGACATCAACTTGATTTGAACGGTAGAAGACAAAGCCTGAGCATCCTTATTGCGGGCCTTTTTATAGCCAGTAGCATTGCGCTGCAATATTCATCGGGCCAATTTTTGGGTGGCTATCCATTTTTTTCTATCGTTTATTTTGGATTGGGAGTCTTTCTTCTTGTGATTTTTCTATTGGTTTTTAAAAAAAAGTAGTGAGGTTGTAGAATATGTTTCAAATTGAACGCCCAACCAATGAGATTGTACGCTTGTATGAGCCTGGATCAACATATCGGGAGAAATTAAAACTTAAGCTAGAGGAAATCTCTGCTTCAAAATTAAAAATTCCGTTCCTAATTGATGGCAAAGAAATTAAAACCAAGTTGTCAAAAAATATTATCATGCCTCATGATCACCAGCATGTTTTAGCGGAATTTGATTTTGCTGGTTCGGCTGAGATGCAAAGTGCAGTGCAGGCTGCCTTGAAGGCAAAGCCTGAATGGGAATCTTTGGGTTGGGAAGCTCGAGCGGCTATTTTTCTTAAAGCGGCAGATCTTCTAGCTGGCCCCTATCGAGATATTTTAAATGCTGCAACTATGTTGGGTCAGTCTAAAAACGTATTTCAGGCTGAAATTGATTCTGCTTGTGAGTTGATCGATTTTCTTCGTTTCAATGCCTATTACTATCAAGAGATTATGAAAGTTCAACCTCTTTCCAGCTCAGGCATTTGGAATCGAACGGACTATCGACCTTTAGATGGTTTTGTATTAGCTATTACACCGTTTAATTTTACAGCTATTGCAGCTCATTTGCCGGCTGCTCCTGCTCTTATGGGTAATACCGTTGTATGGAAACCTTCAGATACTCAAATGTTATCTGCATATTATTCAATGCAAATCTTTCGAGAGGCTGGATTGCCAGAGGGTGTTATTAATCTGGTTCCAGCAGATGGAGTGTTAGCTGGCGATACTTTATTATCGATGCCTGAATTGGCTGGGATCCATTTTACTGGATCAACGAAGACGTTTCAGTCTATTTGGAAAACTGTAGGTGACAATATTCATAAATATCGATCTTATCCTCGTATAGTAGGTGAAGCAGGAGGAAAAAATTTTATATTTGTTCATCCTTCGGCTGATGTTGGATCTTTAGTGACTGCTTTAATCAGAGGAGCTTTTGAGTATCAAGGGCAAAAATGCTCTGCAGCTTCTAGGGCATATATTCCTAAAAGTTTGTGGCCACAAATCAAAAAACTTTTGACTGAAGAGGTGGCAAGCATTTCAATGGGTGATGTTAGAGACTTTAGAAATTTTATTAATGCCGTGATTGATCAACGCTCTTTTGAAAAAATTTCTAAATATCTAGATCATGCGAGGGATTCGTCAGACGCGGAAATTATAATGGGAGGAAAAGCAGATATGCAGACCGGATATTTTATTGAGCCAACCGTAATATTAGCTCATCAGCCAGATTACAAATCGATGGTTGAAGAGATTTTTGGTCCAGTGCTTTCAGTCTATGTTTATGACGATTCGAAATTTGAAGAAGTAATGAAGATTTGTGATCAGTCTACTCCTTATGCTTTAACTGGAGCTATATTTGCACAAGATCGTTATGCGGTTGAGCGAATGCTAATCCAGCTACGACATTCTGCTGGTAATTTCTATATTAATGATAAGCCTACTGGGGCGGTAGTGGGGCAGCAACCTTTTGGTGGAGGGAGAGCATCAGGTACAAACGATAAGGCAGGGAGCGCATTGAATCTCTATCGGTGGCTATCGCCTCGGTCTATTAAAGAAACTTTTCTTCCCCCTCAGAATTACCCTTATGCTTTTATGGAATCTAGATAGTGGTCTGAATTTTTGCTTTATTTTGACTTGCAAGTGTCCAAGCTGATAATTTATAGAGCAATCTAGCGCCTACATTTGCATCCCATTCATCTTTTTTTTCTTCAAGATTTGGAGAAACTTCGTTTAGATCAAAACCTATGATGGTTCTTCCTGAATGGACAAGTTTTGAAATAAGGCAAATAGCTTCATTAAAATCTAGTCCTCCTGGAACAGGAGTTCCAGTGTGTGGGCAGAAGCGCGGATCGAGGCCATCTATATCAAAAGAAATCCAAACAGATTGTGGCAATTTTGATATGATTTCTTCGGCAATTTGGTTCCAGTGGATGCCTGAGTATTTTTTTTTTGTAAGCTCGGAATCGTAAAAACACGATACCCGGCTCCCTTGAGAGAGCACATAAGTGTACTCTTCTTCACAGAAATCTCGAATCCCCACTTGAACTAATTTAATCATTTCAGGAATTTTTTCTAAGACATTGTACATGATAGAAGCGTGAGACCATGTAAATCCTTCGAAAGCGCGGCGCGTGTCAGAATGTGCGTCAAAATGCAGAATCCCAAATGAAGGGTATTTTTCGCTAGCTGCTCGAAAACCACCAAATGGGACTGAGTGATCTCCACCTATGATTCCAACTATTTTCTTTTCATTGAATAAGCGACAAGTTTCATTATAAACGTATTGATTCATCTGTTGACTCAGAATATTTATAGTTTCTAGATCTGACTCAAGATTAGGATCTATTTCATCAGCTGTTTGGATTATTCTAGTTGCTATTTTTTTCCCTTTTTCGTTCCAATCTTTTATTTTTTTTGACTCTGGTAAAATGTATAGGCCCGCTTCATAGGGACGAAAGACTTCTAAATCAAACAGGTCTACCTGTCGGCTGGCCTGGAGAATTGCTTGAGGTCCTTTGGATGTTCCACTGCCATACGAAGTAGTGACTTCCCACGGAATCGGTAGATAAATTAAAGCAGAGTCTTGCTCATGAAAGGGAAGTCCAAAAATTCCAGAATTTGTCATGGATGCTGCGTTAGGGTCAAACTGAGTCATGCTAAGTGGTTGTTACCTTTTTATTTTCTTGTGTCAAGACGATTGATCGCATACATCTCACCGGCACTATGTTGTGCTTCTGCTACAGATTCATTCTGATACTGATTCTCCAATTATCTCGTTGGAATGCTTTTGCAGCTCCTAGTATGACTCTGGAAGAGCGCTGGAATCTGGAAAAACAAAGTCCTTTGAGTGGATGGAGCGAGCCTGCTTTGGATGCTTTAAAAACGAGACAAGTTTATTTTGTTTCAGGAATGGCCAATGAAGTGAGCTGGTTGGTTTCTTGGTATTTTAGGAGCAATAGGCAAGTTTTAGAGGAGGAATTAGGAGTAACCACTCGTTTGGCAAATCCTTCATCTTTTGCAGCTATTAAGAAAAATGCCAATTTTATCTACCATGATATTTTAAAAACCTACGCTAAGTTTAAGAAGCCTATGATTATAGTGGGTCATAGCAAAGGGGGAGCTGAAGTTCTTTATATGATTTTCAAGCATCCTAGTCTTATTTTGGAGAATATAATAGATCGTGTTGTGCTCATTCAAGCTGCAATTGGCGGATCTCCTTTGGTGTGTGAAGAGAGTCAAAATTGGTATATGAAGTGGGTCAGCCAATGGATGGGTTCAGGTTTTTCATCTTTGGATACTCGTGTCGCACAGTTTGATTTTAATCGAGTTTTTGATCGTTTTAAGAAGAGACTTCAATTTAGCTTTGGAAATCAAGGTGACCTAGTCGTGCAGCAAAAAGCAGAACAAATTTCTAATAAGGTTTTCTACGTAAGAAGTCATTCGGATGTTGAAAAATATGGTTTAGCCGTACGCTTTGCACGTTGGACTTGTGGCGAAAAAAATATTCCTTCTGGTCAAAACGATGGTGTTTTGGAGTTAGATGCTCAAAAACTTACTTTAAAGTCGG
>CAIYTD010000255.1 GCA_903928955.1 Oligoflexia bacterium
ACATCCTCGTCACCGGAGCCACCAATTACGACATCATAAACAACACCAACGACGGCGACATCATCCTCTTGAAATACAGCCAAACAATATAATTCCGGCTCCCCATTTCGCCCTCCTCCCCATTTATTCTTTGCGTTTCGGCAGAAGGACTTTGGGCATTTTTTGGAGCATTTTTGGGTCATCCATTGCGGAATGGGAAGAAAAAAGAGAATTTTTCCAGTCGTTTGTCGGAGGTGCCTTGATCATGGAAGTTCTTATTTCCATCCTCCAAATTTTTGAATCCGCTCTGCGTGTTTCCACTCCTCTGCTTTTTGCAGCGTTGGGGGGGATGTTAAGTGAGCGTGCTGGAGTGATTAATATTGCATTAGAAGGGATGATGCTGGTGGGAGGATTTGCTGCAGCATCCGTTGCTTTAGCCATGCATTCTTCTTTTGCAGGTGCTGGAGCAGCATGTGGGGCTGGTTTTTTATTAGCAGCATTTTATGGTTTTTTCGTCATCGAATTGAGGGCAGATCAAATCGTTGCTGGAACCGCGATGAATATGTTTGCTGCAGGAGTGACGCCCTTTCTTTGTAAAATTCTATACCAATCCAGTACTTCTACTCCTAGTTTGCCAATAGAGTTGAGATTTCAATCTTTTCCCATTTGGTTAGCAGGAGGGAGCGTACTTGTTCTCTGGTTTTGGATGCATTATACTCCTAGCGGACTTTGGGTTCAATTTGCTGGAGAACATCCGGAAGCACTCAATTCGGCTGGAATTCGAGTCAAGAGAGTGCGGTGGATTTCGGTCTTAATGAGCGGATGTTTTGCAGGTCTTGGTGGAGCATCTTTATCTATTTTTTTGGCGTCTTCATTTACTCGTAATATGACCGCAGGTCGGGGTTTTATGGCTCTTGCTGCGCTTATTTTTGGAAAGTGGAAGCCTATTCCAGCAGCTCTCGCGTGTTTGTTATTTGGTCTGAGTGATGCATTGCAGATTCGGCTTCAAGGGGTTGTTTTATGGGGTACGGAGCCTGTGCCTGTTCAATTTATTCAAATATTACCCTATGTCGTTACGATTTTTGTTTTAGCGGGTGTAGTGGGGCAATCACGGGCACCTCAAGCACTGGGCTTGCCAACTCTTCAGCCTTAGCTTAGCCTTAAGCTAAGCTCAATGAAAAATAAAATACAATTGGCATGTGGATTCGCTTTTATCTTATTTTCTAGTTGCACTCTGCCGGCTGGGAGTAAGGATAAAATTTCTCAAAAAATACAAGAATGGAGTTCTCTCTCTAGAGTCTGGATGGGAGAATTCTTGATTGCTGTTCAAGTAAAGTCGAGTCCTACTCCAGTGCCCAGTTCCAGCGACGGAGTTCCATCGGAGGACTCCGGTTCATCTGCTGCTCACAACGCTCAAGCAAATTCTGAAATTCTTCGCGAAATTTTGCAGGTCGTTTTTAATCGTGAACCCAAGGATCGATCTGAATTTGGAAACTGGGTAGATACGCTCAATCAAGGTGCTTCGTTAGAAGGAGTTTATAACGGATTAACACATTCGTTAGATTACCGAAAATTGGAAGCAGTGAACACATCAGCGAGCACAGGAGCATTACGCGTATTTGGTGAAGAGCTTGCTTATTTAGAAATCGAACTGCCTGTGCCGACTCAGTTTGATATGAGTTTAGAATCTCCGTTGCCTCAAGCAGGGTATGAGATTCAAGTTCCTACTGGTTTGGGACCGACACCGACGCCGAATTTAAAGCCAGATTTTAAAATTTTAGCTGAAAAATATTCTCAACAATTTGTTGGAGTTTCTCTTTTTACTTTAAAGCGTCTCTTAGGTGACGAGGCGATCCGAGTCATTGGGATCAAGCGGGAGTTTCGTGAAAAATTGGCTCTTTGGTATTCTCAATGGGCGGTGCGTATTGCAAAGAGAAATGTAGATTTTGGGCTCGCACTGAGGAATAATCCAGATGAGGCTTTTCACTATAAGTGGGCTGTTGAGTCGAGTGAGGACCGCGTTAAATGGGAAGTTCTTAATCGCCTTCACCGTCTTTTAAACGAAGAAAATAGGGAAAAACAGTGACTCATCCAGTCATCATTACCTGCGCTATTACTGGCGCGGAAACAAGTCGTGAGAAATTACCTCCATTACCTATCACTCCTGAAGAACAAGCTGTTGCTGTTGAAGAAGCTGTAAAAGCAGGGGCATCTATTATTCACCTTCATGTGAGGGAGGATGATGGCAGGCCAAGTCAGAGGAAGGAACGTTTTGAAGAAGCTATTCGAGCGATTCGAAAGCGTTCACCGGAAGTTATTCTACAGGTTTCAACAGGGGGGGCTATCGGCGAGTCGATAGAGAGTCGGGCTAATCCGCTCTCTTTATTTAAAAGTATTCGGCCTGAAATGGCGTCTTTAAATTTAGGAACGATGAATTTTGGAGAGGAGATTTTCTATAATCATCCTCGAGATATTCTATTTCTTGCGAGTGAAATGCAGAAGTATGGAGTCATGCCCGAGATAGAAATCTATGAAGCGGGAATGCTTGAGAGTGCACTACGCTTGTTAAAAAAGGGGCTTTTGAAGGAACCTCTTCATTTCCAATTCGTTTTGGGGGTGCCGGGTGGGATGTCAGGAGATTTTAAAAATTTAGTGCATCTTGTGTCCCTGCTTCCCCATCCCAGTTGCCACTGGGGTGTAGCTGGAGTGGGAAAGAATCAACTTCCGCTTGCAGTTCAATCCTTATTGATGGGGGGGCATGTTCGAGTGGGGTTTGAGGATAATATTTTTTATCGAAAAGGAGAGCTTGCTCAGTCGAATGCCCAGCTTGTGGAGCGGGTAGTCCGAATCGCTCGCGAATTAGGGAGAGAGGTTGCTACTAGTGAGCAAGCCCGAAAAATTTTAGGCGTTTCATCCAAAGTAATGGAGAGGTAATTCAATTCCGTGTTCGCGCAATCGATCTAGAAAAGTAGGAACGAGACCCGTGACTTTGAATTTCCCTAATTCTGTGATTTGTCCGGCTGAATTCACGTCGGGTACGAACGTAAAAATTTCTTGAGTAGTGATGACTTCTCCTTCCATTCCTGTGATTTCGCTGATGGTGATAATGCGGCGCTTTCCATTTCTGAATCTTTTGATTTGAATGATGAGGTCGAGCGCGCTCGCCATTTGCCTGCGGATAGCGGGTAGGGGGAAGTCAATCCCAGCAAGTAAGCAAAGTGTTTCAATTCTAGAGAGTCCATCGCGAGTCGAATTCGCGTGGACAGTTGTCATGGAGCCTGAATGTCCAGTATTCATTGCTTGGAGCATGTCAAATGCTTCCGATTTTCGACACTCTCCGACAATAATGCGATCTGGCCTCATTCGCAGAGCGTTAGAAACGAGGTCTCGGGATGTGACCGGTGCAGAAGCGGGAGTTTGGGGTTTGGTTTGGAGGCGGACGCTATTGACATGCTCCATGGAGAGTTCTGGCGTGTCTTCAATAGTAACAATTCTTTCATTTTTTGGAATAAATTGAGAGAGTACATTGAGAAGAGTCGTTTTTACGCTCCC
>CAIYTD010000256.1 GCA_903928955.1 Oligoflexia bacterium
CCAGCAGGGTCATCTCCGATACAATTAGGAACATCCCGATTGGCTTTAATCGGCTCACTACTTCTCACATCGCATTGCAACTCATACCGCTCACTGCACCCATTGAGACAAAGAAACGAAGTGTTCTCAAATTTCACCTCATGACAATCGTAATCTTTTTTATAGCCGATGATTTTCTCTTCGGTTCTATAGTAGGGGCAATACTCAACGACATCGCCTGGATCACATTCATAATCCATGACCGATTGGAATAGGTATCCTCTGCGTGTGCAACGCTCGACTCCATCGACGGTTTGGCAAACGCATCCTGGCTCACCCCGCTGACAGGCAATATCTCCCTCCTTTTGATTTCCTTGAGGATCTCTCACTTCAATTTGTTTTTGGGCGTATCTGATGCAAGCAATATTATCGCCTGCGATACAAGCCGTTCCGCGAGCGTTAGGATCTGTAGCCAACATGTCTATGATTTCAGATTCAATAATCATGTGGTGTTCCGTGTCTTCTCTTGTTTTGGCTGTAGTGAACTCCTCTATTCTTTCGATATCTATCTTTAACCAAGCTCCTGGATAAACCGTAGTATTGGCTCCTAAGGGAAAGTATCCATTTGTTTCTTCTGGATCATCAGGATTTGGAACTAAGTAAGGTAAAATATTTCTACAAAAAGATTCGACATAAGGTCTGTCTGTTTCTGGAATTCCTGGAAATACATCTTCATATCCTCCTGGAATAATCACAGTACAATCTCGAAGTATTTGATTTAAAGTCCTCCCCCGAAAATAAGCAGGCCTATTTGCTCCGTCTAAAATACTTCTGGAAGGCTTAGATAAAAATGGAGAGGAATTTGCAACTGCTCCTAAACTCACAATAGATTGTGTTCTAATCGAAGAAGCAATGGTTTCTGCTTCTGTCCATTGGTAGCGGATATTACTTCTGTCTCTGACGCGAGCCCCCATGGCTCGACAAATCCCACCTCTGGGACACGCTCTTGAGGCAGAAAAAAACCTTTCTATGAGTCCATTCAAAGAATGCCCCATGTTTTCGGATACCTCGGGTTCCACTCCTGCCGATTGACTCAGAGCAAAAAGAGCATGTGCTACACTGCTTTCAATTTCTTGCAAAGAATGCAGTGCACCTGCTCCATTCAAATTATTTTGACTCTCTAAATGAGAAAGATCCTCTAAAAGAGTTTGCCTGAAAGCCTCTGGCCGAATAGATAGCTCCACTGCTTTTTTAGGAACTGCAAAATTCACCTGTAAATCCGCAGTAATGCTAACAGAATCCTCTTGAATCGCAGCTGTCTCGAGCAACTCCCCCATCTCTTCTTTAGGAGCTTGAAAAGTAATTCTGAAAAATTGATTCGTAGGACAAATCGATAAATTTTCAAAAGGACTTCTAGCCCGGTACTCTCTCCCATTAAATTTCAAAGTGAAATGCGTGGGGCATGCTGGGAGAGTCTCTAACGTGGAGGGCGCTAGTCTCGCAAGGAGAGCATGAACATCTCGAATTTGGTACCGATCCGGCAGCGTCATTCCTGCGCCTTGGCCATTCGCACCTCCCCCTGTTACCTGCAACGCTGGTACTAGACCGTTGACAAGGGCTACTGGGATCGAGATCGTAATCAACTCTCGTCCTCTTTCATCCCGCTCCCCCGTTTTATAACCTAAAATAGATCCTCGCTCCGTTGAGCTTGAAATAAACATTTTGGGATGAATCAAAACTTTATTTTCCAAATCAGCAACATTCTTTACCCGATAGATCTCAAATCCATTGGATTCTGGAACCGTTACTTCCGTTAACTCAGGAACTGAAAAATTATTTTGGATAAAACTCAGTTTCTCCGGTTTTAAGGTTTTTATTTTAACCCCAATCCCATGAGTGGTGTTTTCACTAAAATTCCAATCCGTTTCTTTCAAGTTAAGATCCATGCGCTGCAAGTGATGAGGATCTTGTGCTCCTACTCCTCCATCAGCATCAGCATCTTTTTTGACACTGCAAGCTGGATTGATTAGGAAAACGACCCCAAGAAGTGCAAAAAAAGAATTTCTGACTCCCATTTCTTGATCTTTTTTTATTTTTAATCTCATAAATTGTCTCTCTCTTCACTGCTTTCGAAATAGGATCCGACATTTCTCATTTTTGTTTGAATCTGAAGTCTGGGA
>CAIYTD010000257.1 GCA_903928955.1 Oligoflexia bacterium
CCAGCAGGGTCATCTCCGATACAATTAGGAACATCCCGATTGGCTTTAATCGGCTCACTACTTCTCACATCGCATTGCAACTCATACCGCTCACTGCACCCATTGAGACAAAGAAACGAAGTGTTCTCAAATTTCACCTCACGACAATCGTAATCTTTTTTATAACCAATGATTTTCTCTTCGGTTCTATAATAAGGGCAATACTGAACGACATCGCCTGGCTCACATTCGTAATCCATGACCGATTGAAAAAGGTATCCTATGCGTGTGCAACGCTCGACTCCATCGACGGTTTGGCAAACACATCCTGGCTCACCGCGCTCACAGGCGATGTTTCCCTCCTTTTGATTTCCTTGAGAATCTCTCACTTCAATTTGTTTTTGGGCGTATCTCATGCAAGCAATATTATCGCCTGCGATACAAGCCGTTCCGCGAGCATTCGGATCCGTTGCCAACATGTCTATGATTTCAGATTCAATAATCATGTGGTGTTCCGTGTCTTCTCTTGTTTTGGCTGTAGTGAATTCCTCTATTCTTTCGATATCTATCTTTAACCAAGCCCCTGGATAAACCGTAGTATTGGCTCCTAATGGAAAGTATCCATCCGTTTCTTCTGGATCATCGGGATTGGGAACCAAGTAAGGTGAAATATTTCTACAAAAAGATTCGACATAAGGTCTATCTGCTACAGCAATTCCTGGAAACATCGCCTCATAATTTCCCGGAATAATCACAGTACAATCTCGAAGTATTTGATTTAAAGTCCTTCCCCGAAAATAAGCAGGCCTATTTGCTCCGTCTAAAATACTTCTGGAAGGCTTGGATAAAAATGGAGAGGAATTTGCAACTGCTCCTAAACTCACAATAGATTGTGTTCTGATCGAAGAAGCAATGGTTTCTGCTTCCGTCCATTGGTAGCGGATATTACTTCTGTCAGTAACGCGAGCCCCCATGGCTCGACAAATCCCGCCTCTGGGACACGCTCTTGAGGCAGAAAAAAATCTGTCTATCAGTGCATTCACATAATGCCCCAGGTTTTCAGAAACCTCGGGTTGCACTCCCGCTGATTGACTGAGAGTAAAAAGAGCATGCGCCACACTGCTTTCAATTTCTTGCAAAGAATGCAGTGCTCCTGCTCCATTCAATGCATTTTGACTCTCTAAATGAGAAAGATCCTCTAAAAGAGTTTGCCTAAAAGCATCAGGCCGAATAGATAACTCCACTGCTTTTTTAGGAACTGCAAAATGAACCTGTAAATCCGCAGTAATACTGACAGAATCCTCTTGAATCGCAGCTGTCTCGAGCAACTCCCCCATCTCTATTTTGGGAGCTTGAAAAGTAATTCTGAAAAATTGATTCGTAGGACAAATCGATAAATTTTCAAAAGGACTTCTAGCCCGGTACTCTCTGCCATGAAATTTCAAAGTGAAATGCGTGGGGCATACTGGGAGGGTCTCTAATGTCGAAGGCGCTACTCGCGCAAGAAGTGCAGGAACATCTAAAATACGGTACCGCTCGGGCAGAGTCATTCCTGCACCCTGGCCATGAGAACCTCCCCCGGTTACCTGCAACGCTGGTACTAGGCCGTTGACAAGGGCTACGGGAATCGAGATCGTAATCAACTCTCGGCCTCGTTCATCCCGCTCCCCCGTTTTATAACCTAAAATAGATCCTCGCTCCGTGGAGCTGGAAATAAACATTTTGGGATGAATCAAAACTTTATTTTCCAAATCAGCAACATTCTTGACCCGATAAATCTCAAATCCATTGGATTCTGGAACCGTTACTTCGGTTAACTCGGGCACTGAAAAATTCTTTTGGATAAAACTCAGTTTCTCCGGTTTTAAGGTTTTTATTTTAACCCCAATCCCATGAGTGGTGGTTTCACTAAAATTCCAATCCGTTTCTTTCAAGGTAAGATCCATGCGCTGCAAGTGATGAGGATCTTGTGCTCCTACTCCATCAGCATCTTTTTTGACACTGCAAGCCGGATTGATTAGGAAAACGATCCCAAGAAGTGCAAAAAAAGAATTTCTGACTCCCATTTCTTGATCTTTTTTTATTTTTAATCTCATAAATTGTCTCTCTCTTCACTGCTTTCGAAATAGGATCCGACATTTCTCATTTTTGTTTGAATCTGAAGTCTGGGA
>CAIYTD010000258.1 GCA_903928955.1 Oligoflexia bacterium
GCTAGAATTAATAAACTTTGGAAAATTCATAAATGGCTTCCAGTAGCCTTATCAATGACTAGAATGCTGAAGGAGCTCTATGAGCATCCAGAAATGGGATTGATCCATCATGAAATGTGGTTTTCTAGGACTATTATTCAAGTTCAATATTGGCGATCCATCGAACATTTATTAGCTTATGCAAAAAATAGAAATGCAGAACATCTTCCCGCATGGGCTGCGTTTAATAAATCGGTTGGTACTGACGGATCGGTTGGTATTTGGCACGAGACCTATTCAGCTAAAAAAGGGACGTATGAAAGTATTTACGCAAATATGCCACCCTTCGGATTGGGAAAAGCAGGTAAGTTGGAAAAAGTTGGGGATCGACGAGAATCAGCACGAGAACGAATGAGTGACTGAATCTATGATAGAAGGAGAAGACTACTATTACGACGAGTTGGGTCGAGTTGTGTTCACTGAAAAATATCATCTCAAGCGCGGCTACTGTTGCAAGAGTGATTGTCGGCATTGTCCGTATCAAAAGTAATAATAAATGATTGACAACACTGAAGTCATCACCAAATTAATAGTGTGAGATGAACCTAAAAAAGAAAGGATAGTTATAATGGGAACATTAGTAAATTATAGGTCGAGTCCTTGGTCTGCTTTAAATGATGATTTTTTAAATCTTTTCGGAGATTTCGCGCGGCCGCTGTCTGTTATGAGAAGTGAGCGGGGTGAATTTCCAAGATGTGATGTCGATGAAACAGATGAGGCATTTTTAATGAACTTGGATCTTCCTGGAGTAAAAAAAGAAAATATTAACATCGAGGTAAATGATAGAGTAATGACTGTGACGGGGGAGAGAAAAGGCGAAACGAGTAAGGATGGATATTCGGAGAGATTCTATGGAAATTTTCAAAGAAGCTTTTCACTACCTGAACACATAGACACGGAAAGAATTGAGGCACACTATGAAAATGGAGTTTTGCAAGTGGCTTTACCAAAGGCTGCAGCGAAAGTAGGTAGGAGAATTGTGATCGGTCATGGAGAAAAAACGAAAGGGATTTTTTCCAAGCTGGTCGGGCATGTGAAGAATGAAGAACAACGTGCCGTTTAATCGGACAGGTTGGTGTTTGCATAAGGGCCCTCAGTGCGCAGCTCCTGCTGTGAGTTCTCGAGGGCTCTTTCATTGAAAATAGCTATCGCAGGTGCTTCAGGTTTTGTTGGAGAGGCTTTAATAGCATCTATTGCATCTAAGCATGAAGTGATTGCTCTCACTCGTTCGTTAGGTTCAAATAATAGTCAGCACTATAAATGCGTTGAGTGGAGGTCTTGTGACTTATTTTCATTGTTACAGACCGAGCGCGCATTGCAAGGGGCAGATATAGCTATTTATTTAGTACATTCGATGCTTCCCACTGCACGTTTAATGCAAAGTACTTTTGAGGATGCGGATCTTTTATTAGCAGATAATTTTGCGAGAGCGGCTCAGAAAGTAAATTTGAAACGGATTATTTACTTAGGTGGATTAATTCCCGAGAAGAAGAAGCTTTCCAAGCATCTTGCAAGCAGGCTTGAAGTCGAAACTGCACTTGCTGGGCATGGTACGCCTGTCACTACGTTAAGGGCAGGCATGATTCTAGGACCTAAGGGGTCTTCCTTTGAAATGCTATATACTTTGGTCCATCGATTACCTGTCATGATTTGTCCCAAGTGGACTCGTAGTTTAACTCAATGTATTGATTTTCGCGATGTAATTGGATTAATTGAGTTTTGCGTCGAAAATCCAAAAACGACTGGAGGCCAGTTTGACATTGGAGGACCAGATGTACAAACTTATCAGCAACTCATGCGTGATATGGCAAATGTGATGCAGGTGAAAAGACGATTTTATTTTGTACCCTATTTTACACCGGGACTTTCACGCTTGTGGGTGCAGCTTATTACTGGAGCTAGCAAAAATCTTGTATCACCATTGGTTCAAAGTTTGAGACACGAAATGGTCGTTCGAAATCCAGCACTTCTTATTCTTTATGGGAAACCTTTAATAGATTTGAAAACATCCTTAAGGGATTGTCTCAAAGAGGTAAAACCTTCCCTCCGACAAGCGACTTTTAATCGCGTTAGTCTACTGAGTCAAACGAATACTGTTCGTTCGATTCAGCGCCTTCCCTTGTCAGCAGGAAATGATGCCGCTGGCATTGCTAAAGAATATTTTAGATGGCTTCCGAAGTTTCTGCATCCCTTTATTCTTGTCGAGCACTCAAATGATTTTCGTTGGATTTTCAGATTTGTTGGCATGAAAAAGGCACTTCTGGTTCTCGAGTTTTCAAAATCAAGAAGTGCGCCTGATCGGCAGCTCTTTTACATTAAGAGCGGAGTTCTTGTTGAAAAAAATCAACCCTCTCACTCAAGATTAGAATTCCATCAGGCACTAGGGGGGAAGTGTATGATCGCTGCTATTCATGATTTTAAGCCAGCCCTCCCTTGGATTGTTTATAAATGGACTCAGGCCCTGATCCATCTTTGGGTCATGAAGAAGTTTAAGGCACATTTAGAGTGCGAGGGTTGAAATTTGCTAGTGCCATCCCTGCAAGTCGTCCAGACTCAAATGCTCCCTCTATTCGAGAATCTCGAAAACTATCTCCTACTAAAAAAAGAGTAGAAGCTGGGTGAATCTGAATCCTTTCAAAAAATTCTTTCTGCCTTATTTTTGGTTCAGAATAACGCCATTTATGCACCGAGGCTGATTGAAATGAATCAGCAAAACGATAGATCGATAGAATTGCTTGAGTTTTTTTCCAGATCTCATCTAAAATACGTGAATCTGGCAGTGACCAAAGAGTTTTGCTCCATTGAGGTGCTGTATGAACCACTAAGACGGGAGAAGTTGTCAAAATTCCTTTTTGAGATTGATTGAAAATACCCGCTATTTCTTCAGATGGATATCTGAGAACTCCGAAATCTTTTATATCCATTGATTCTTGCAGTATGTAGGCAGCAGCAATACAAGAATGATAAGAAATATCTTTTAGTTTTTTAAATAGAATGGGATCAATCCAGTTTTCTATACCACTCAGGAGTTCAAGCGATTGCGGAACCGGTGTAGAAATAACGACAGTATTGGCTTGAAAGGGCTCATTTGCTTCCGTCACAACCTGCCAAGTTCCTTTTCTAGAGTCAAAAGTGAGTCGCATGACTCGCGTTGAGCAAAGAATAGGCGAAGATATATCCATAGGATCTTCCACTAAAAAGGAGGATACACGACTCATTCCGCGTGAATGAATCCATCTTGAATGAAGATGTGAATCAGCCAGTTGAATCGCTTTTAATTCTTCTTTTTTATGGGGGTGAAGCGACGCCAATAAAGTTTGAAGTTCAGGACCTTTGGCAGAAAAAAATTGGGCACCTAAATCAAATGTAATTCCATCCACTCTTCGAGTTGCGGCTCTTCCTCCAAGGCCTCTACTTTTTTCAAAGGTGAGGACATGATAGCCTTGGGCTTTCATAGTTCTGCGAGCTGAGAGGCCGCTGATTCCAGCCCCAATAATAATTACATCCCAAATTTGATCTTTTAAGTTCATAGTTTACCTTTCTTTATAACACAAAAACTTTTGATGAAAGAAGGGGCAATATTTTGTATCCAAAAATTCTGCTTTTTTTGATATTGGATAGTCTGAGGCTCTATTCATTTTTTAAAGGCGGAATTTTTGACTCAATCTCATCTCATTCGTCTCGTGGGCGTTGTCGAGCGTGTAACATTTCATAATCCTGAAAATGGTTGGTCCATTTTAAAAGTTGCTCCTTTTAATGAGCCTCATAAACTTGCAACTGTTCTGGTTCATCAGGCTAAGGTTTTTGCTGGTAGCTCAATGGAATTTTGGGGTAATTGGAGTCATCACGCAAAACATGGCGAGCAATTTAAAGCGGAGCGAGTGATAGAGAGAAAACCTGCAACCAGTGCAGCTCTCGAAAAATATCTCGGTTCTGGATTAATTAAAGGTGTGGGTCCAAAAACAGCTGCAAAAATTGTAAAATTCTTTAATGAAAAGACGTTGGAGGTTTTTGAGGATCGAATGGATGATCTTTTAAGCGTTCCTGGTATTGCAGAAAAGAAACTTTTAGATATCAAAACTTCCTGGCAAGAACACAAAGCGATACGAGATGTCATGCTGTTTCTCCAGGGATACGCAATCAGTACGTTGTTTGCCGTTAAGATTTATAAAACTTATGGAAATAATTCTATTGAAATAGTTTCAAAAAATCCTTATCAGCTTGCGAAAGATATTTATGGAATTGGGTTTTTCTCTGCTGATAAAATTGCACTGAATATGGGTTTTGAACGAGACGGGGATTCTAGAGTTGAAGCCGGAATTAAGCATGTCCTAGCCGCTTCTAGAGAAGAAGGTCACTGTTATTTAACGAGGGACCAGATTTTTAAAAACACAACTCAGTTACTTGAAATTTATGAAACAGAAAAAATTCAATTTCTCTTAAATACACTTTTACAGAAAAATGAAATTAAAATTCGTTCGTTAGAAGGCGCTGTGGAAAATGGAATGCTTGCATATTATTCGAACTCTCTTTATTTTGATGAGCAGTATGTTGCCACCCGAGTGAAACAATTTATCGCAACTCCCGTTGAATTTGACAATAATCGGGTCACTCATTGGGTGGAAAAATACTGTCAAAAAAATAAAATTTTATTGAGTCTTCAGCAGCAAGCATCGGTGATTGGTATTATTAAAAAATCGTTCTCGATCCTGACAGGCGGTCCTGGCTGTGGAAAAACTACAACGACGAAAGTTTTAGCTAAGCTATTACAAGCCATGAATAAGAGAGTGCTCTTAGCCGCACCTACCGGAAGAGCTGCCCAACGCATGAGTGAAGTCATTGGTTTTGAGGCTAAAACAATTCATCGATTGCTTCAGGTAGATCGATCTCAAGGAGGATTTAAAAAGGGTGAAGAAGATCCACTTTTAGTGGATTTTTTGATTGTTGATGAATGTTCTATGTTGGATATCCATTTGGCGGCAGCTCTTTTGAAAGCAGTTCCTCAGGGGGCCCAGGTTCTATTTATTGGAGATCCCGATCAATTACCTTCTGTCGGTGCAGGAAATGTTTTGTATGATCTTCTTCAAAGTCAATCTGTACCTAGTTTTTGGCTTACTCAAGTTTTTCGTCAGGCTGAAGAGTCGATGATTATTCGCTTTGCTCATCAAATGAATCAAGGGCAAGTTCCAAAAATAGATTCTCCTTTTCGCCAGCCGCGACTCTGGAAAGAGAAGGCAGGGTGTGTTTTTATAGATGCAGAAGAGGCAACGCAGGATCAGCTCCATTTTCTTAAAAAAGCGAAATATGCCATCCAAAGAACCCTTCAGTTAGGAGAAGAGCAAATAGTTCAAACGGGAGATGAGTTCACAGCGCTGATGAGTCGAGAGAACGATGTGCTTAAGATTCAGAGCCTGATGGTCCAGGAATTTAAAACTAAAGACGAAATTCAAGCTCCCTTATTTGTTATTCCTGAGAAATTCAAACATGTAGATCTTCAAACATTGCATCAAGCAGACGGAGATATTCAAAAGCTCAAGTCGATTATCAAATCAGTCCACCCCTGGTCAGCTCTTCATTATGGTTTATCCGCTCTCGATGTTGTATTAAGGTTGTATACTAAAACGATTCCTGAATATTTTGGAGCGAATACAGAAATCCAAGTTCTCACGCCGCAAATTCGTGGGACATTGGGAACGCTGAATCTTAATAAATCGCTCCAAAGTAAAACTAACCCAGAAAAAGAGGGAGTGAAGCAGCTCAAATGGGGGGATCGGATTTATCGTGAAGGAGATCGAGTTATTCAAACTCGGAATAACTATGATATTGGCGTTTACAATGGTGATATTGGAAAAATATTAAAAATTGATTTGGAAACGGATCAATGCTGTATTCAGTTTGGGACGCAAGCTCCAGTCATTTATGAAAAAGAGGACTTGATTGAGATTTCATTAGCTTACGCAATTACGATTCATAAATCACAAGGAAGTGAATTTGATGCTGTCATTATCCCCATTACAACTCAGCACTTCAAGATGCTTTTTAGAAACCTGATTTACACCGGTCTGACCCGCGCGAAGACATTATGTGTTTTTGTTGGTAGTCGAAAGGCGCTTGCTCTAGCAGTCCACCAAATAGACAATCGTAGGCGGCAAACTTCACTTACTGCCTTAGTCCACTGAGAGTTGAATTAGGCTCTATTCTAGAGAGATTACCACATGGAGCAGCGAGTCGCTGGAGCCATCGGTTGTCCTACCGAGCAACCAAAATCTCGAGCAAACTCAGGACGATTCATGAGAACGGCGTTCACACGAAATTCGGCTGGTGGATGCTCGTTGGTCATGAGTTGGTGTCTCAGGCTTTCTGGTGTGTATTTTGTGCACCAACTTTGAGCATAGGCTATCCAATACTGTTGGCGTTCGGTAAATTTTTCAGACCATAAAGGAGCTTGAGATCGATGTTTCAGGATACTATCGAGGGCAACATAGCCTAATTTAACTCCACCTTGATCGGCGAGGTTTTCATTTAAGATTTGTTGGCCATCTATGTTCATTTTGACCTCTTCTATTTTATAGTTATTTCCTTGGTTAATATAGCAAGTGGTACGAAGTAAAAACTGATCTAGAGTTTCCTGCGTCCACCAATCTTTTAGATTTCCGTAACTATCAAATTTTCTTCCGTCATTATCAAAGCCATGAATGAGCTCATGGCCGATAGTGCCTCCTCCGAAAGAGCCAAAATTTGCACCGTCAGAAGCTTTTAGGTCAAGAGAGGGCGGTTGAAGAATTCCAAATGGAAAATTAAACTCATTATTAGAAGGCTCGTAGTATGCATTCACTTCCCAAGGCATCATTCCCCATTCAGATAGGTCTACGGGTTGCCCTATTTTTGCTAATTCTCGATGGTTCTCGAATATCGCAATATTTAAGGAATTTTTTAAGTAATCAGTAGGCGTCAGTTCTAATGCATCATAATTTTGCCATTTTTCAGGAGCCCCTACTTTTTGGGAAATGTGATTTAATTTGTCTTGAGCAAATGTTTCTGTTTTTTGATCCATCCAAGGGTCTGCTCCAGTTGATACAGATTGAAGTTCATAAGAGAAGGCTTGCTTAATTTGAATAATCATTTCTTCAGCTTTTGACTTAATTTTTTTCCCATCAAAAGTTTGAACATAGGCTTCAGCCAAAGCATATCCCATACTGGCTTGTGCTGACTGGGTACATTTTTTCCATTTTGGCATCATCTCCTTTACTCCATTGAGATAGGTATCCCAGAAAGAGAAGCTCTCCTTTTCGAATTCGGGACCCATTTTAGGAGCGGAGCGTTTAGCAAGCTGCCAAATGAGATAATGATTGAGATCTTCCTGAGAAGTGGAAGTGAGGATTTGGTCTAAGTGTTCAAAAAATTCTGGCTCATCTATATTAATTTCTGTTAGATCCGATAAATTGAGTTCAGAAAAGTAAGTATCCCAATCGAAATGAGGGGTGAGCTTAATTAATCCCCCTCTATTTAAACGGTGATTAATTTTATCTGCATCTTGTCGATCAGCAAGCTTGTATGCTCGAGAAGCTAAATCGGTTTCGAATTTTAAGATAGATTGAGATATTTTGTGAGCATTCGCTTGGTTTTCTCCTAAAAGAAGGAATATTCTCATAATATGCTCTTGATAGGTATTGAGCGTTTCTTGAAATTTTTCGTTGGGATGATCGGTAATGTAAAAACTAGGCTCAGTTAAACTGATTCCTCCTTGGCCTGCGTCTCCAATGATTCGAGTGGCATCATTGAAGTCTTTTGTAGAGGTAAATAAAAATAATGCATCAGTTCCATTTAGGTGCAGTTGAGCTATGATTTTTGCTAGATCATGGTTAGAATGATTTTCTTGAATTTTTGTTATTTCAGATTTTAGCCACTGCAAAGATTGCTCTGCGTTCTCAGTAGAGTTCATGCAGCCCAAGTAAAAGTCTCGTAATTTTTCTGCACTCGGTGTAGAAATCGAAAAATCACTGTGCCCATAAGTTTCTAGAATTTTATTCAGTTGAATATCAGTACCATCATCCATGGGAGTAACTTGTCGGCTAATTGCTCCTCGGTCAGAAGGGATTTTAGCTTCTTCCAGCCAACTACCACATGAAAATTGATAGAAATCAATACAGGGGTTTACTGCAGCATGTTTATTTCTTCCGTCCTTCATTGCTGTAGCATCTAAAATTTCTGGAAAGTGCGATTCTTGATGAGCCAAAAGTATCGACGGAAACGTCAGTACGATGAATAGTAAGTGTATTTTGAAGTCTACTCTACTTGGATACTTATTTTTATTTATTTTCATGCGCGGAACATAGTTAAGACTAGTAAAAAAAGCCAAAGAAAACTTCTATGAGAGAACTCTTAGAGTCAAAATGCTCGTTTAAACGAGGATATTATTTAAATGGCTGAAGGTATTTTCAATAATATGTCCAAGAGTCCATGGGGATCGTGCCTGAGGATGATTTAAGAGTTCAATTAAAATTTTAAGGAGATCTTCAGTGGTGACGATGCCTATAATTTTGTTTCCTTTTGAAACGAGAAAGGAGGAAATTTTTTCTTTCACCATGCGTTCAGCAATACGGCGAATGTCAGTGTTTTGTTCTGCCGTTTCTACAGGCCAGCTCATATAGTCTTTTACATGCGTTTCGGGATCAAACACGATTGTCTCAGTGGCGCCTTTGCTAAGAACTTCGTGTTCAATGGTGGATACCATGGCACGTTGAACATCTCGATCCGAGATAATTCCGATGACTTCTCCTGTTTCCGTGAGAACAGGTAAATGCCTTACAGATTTTTCTTGCATTCTCTTATATGCAGTTTCTATTCTTTCATTCACACCGATGGTGATGAGATCAGTCGAAATATTTTCAGGTGCAATTTTAGTCATTGTCTCATTTACCTTTCTTATTTTTTTCTACGAAAAGAAGGCGCTGCGGCCATATTAACTGATTCTGGTTCCTTTTCATAGGTGTGCTTTTAGAAATTTTACCCAGCACGGCATTAGGTATATCAGTGTGAGAGAGGTTTTTGGTGTTGAAAAAACAGATTCTCATCTACGTATTTGGATGCAACAAATGCAGAAATGTGCGGATCAGGGTCATCTAGGATGAGCTCTCCTAAAAAGATCAATTCCGTCTGAGCTTTTTCTCGACCATAGATCTGATATAAGGTCAATCCCGCTTTGAAATGCGGGGAGGAGACTTGCTTTCGAAGATCATTTTGATCTAATACTGAGAGAATCCTTTTAGTTTCAGCATTGGGAATAAAATCTAGCTGTTCAGGAGTTTTTAGATTTTTTTCTAATACCCCAGTATTCCTAATACGAGCTGCCTCCTCGACTTTCAATGCGGTAGCGCTTTCTAGGCCAAGGGCCGAAGCCGCTCGATTAAAGCCTACTGCCGCAAAAGCTAAAATGCCTGTTGGGCTAGGAATAACGTTTGAAAATGTGTTGAAAAAAAAGTTTCTATTGCTGCCTTGTCCGTCTAGAGAGTACATGACATGAAAATTTACAGATGGAGCGCCGTCAATGAGTATCTTTAAAGCGAGTCCAGGAATATACGGATCACCCAGGGTAGCCAATGAAACTCGAATAAGTCCCAATCCTCCTGTTGAGAAAAGGCCCGTAAATGGCGAATGATCAGATGGAATCCATTTAACTTTGGCAACGGATCCAAATTCATGAATCAGTCTTTTTCGTCCCTCGGGAAGCTCATCGGAAGTATGGTTAAAAGCTGGTAATAAGTAGCTTTTAAGGAAGAGTTTGCCTTTTTCTAAAAATGACGTTTTTGAAGTATCCAGATGATCTAAATCATAATCATTTTTAATGCTATTTTCCCATAGAATAGCACGTTTCTCTTTCGCAGAAAATGAGTCATAAGATTCTGCCAAATCTGCATGCGCTTGACTAATAGTTAAAAACAAGAGATTTAAAAAAATTATTTTATTCATATTCTAAACTTAAAATACCTGGGTTATAAAGAAAATCAAGAGCGAAATTAAAATCAAGTAGTATCGATCTTCCAGTTAGAAATGCGGTAAAATTTTTGGATCCAAAATGTAGGACTGTTCCTCGTTTCTAAAGTCATGATTGACTATGACTTGCTTGCCACGGTTCCAATGAAATTCATGACAGCATTCGACGCATGTGACTGAATTACATCCATCTATTCTCTCGATAATTTTTCCACAGTAAGGGCACGGCCGAAATCTTCCATTTTCAAACTGTGGATCCATAGGATGAGGGGTCGGATCAATGCGTTTTTGAGCTCCTTTTGTTAGAAGAATTTTTATTTCTGGAGAAATTGTTCCATCACAGTTTTGATGCAGATGAAACTTGCCACAGTCCAAACAGAGGTGCGAATCACAAGCTGGGCAATTAAAGTGTTGGTCACTATTTGAATCAGCAGAAATGTTTTTTACTTTGCCATTTAAACAGTTTTGACCTCGGCAGTATTTCCAGTCTTTGGCCCTTTCTTTTATTCTCCATTCCAATTGGTGTTTATTAAATTGTTCTAGCTCTTCTGGATTACCTACATTCGCGCTTATGAAAAACTCAGATACTATTTCTTTTTTGCATAGAATTTGAGAACAGCGAGAGACTCCGATGTCGTTGCGGGTTGCTTGAAGTTGATGAATTGCGCAATCTCTGCAGTATGCGTTGCAGTGGCATAATCCTGGTCCAAAGGCGCATGGGGAGTCAGACCAGCAAATGGTGCATCGATCTTTGGGTAAGATTGCAATGGGAGTAGTTTCGTTTTGGGTAGGCAGTAAGGGGTCTTCCAAACTAGTAGTCCAAGTTTGAAGGTTTTGAAGTACGATTCGCTGTGAGTGTTGAAGGATCTCTGCTTTAATTTCAGGAAAAGCTGCCATCCTCGTGGGAATACCGCTCTTCTGAAAGCGTTTTTTTATCTCTTTGAGTTCTGCTAGAGTCTGAATTCTTTTTATTTTTTCAAGAACGAGTTGGTGGACGATTTGATTCGGTTCCCATTTAAAATCAGGCTCGAATTCTGCTTGAACAATATTTTCAGGGTGAACTAAAAAGGGGTCTACAGGGGGTTCAGGAGGATGGGGAGCTAAGGCTTGTGCTAGTATTTCTGCATTTTCTACGAGCGACGTTGTGCGGACTAGGGAGCTTAAATGGCCAAGTCCAGTGCGCGAATTGATTAATTCACTGAATCGAGAAATCGTCAAAAGAGAAAGTTGAAGTGCTTCTGGAGTATGAGAGAGGATTTCAATAAAAGAGTTTCTTTTGCTAGGAAGAATTTGAGCAAGGGTAGAGATGAGTAATGAATTTGCAAGAGGGAATTCTCTCCCCAGTTTTGCTAATCCCTCTGGACTGTAGTTGCAAATGATATGTTTAAAGATGAGACCTCTTACAGGGGGTTTTTCGTTTAAAACAGTAAGTTGTGCATGGTATTGATTTGCATGTGCTGTTTCCTCCTCTGTTCGATGGCGTCGATAATTTGGCTCGTCTAAGTACGGGGTTTCTTTATTATTCCAATATTTTTTGAATGATTTTAATTTTTGATGGAAGTGGTGAAATTCTCCTCCTGTCATCAGGGCACTGACTGCCCCAATTCCTATTTTAGTATTCCAGTACTCTAATTCATTGAAATGGGTGACCGAAATAAAAAAAATATAACTCCACAAGGTTGCTAAGACTCCAGAAGAGAATAGTTTACCGCCCTCAGAATAGATATTTGTTATATTTTGTCCCATTTGGTTAAAATAGTAGGGAAAATGGATGTCATTTTCAGTTTCTTCCACTTCTAAGGATTCAGGGTCATAGTGATCGAGTCCAAGCTGCTGACACGCTGCAAGTGCGTTTTTATCTATGAGCTCCTCGAGAGGGCAGGGCGCCATCGTACCGATATAAGCTCTTCTAATGGACGGAACTGCTGTAATAATTGCAGATTCTAATGTAATATCATAACCTGTGGCTGCAGAAGTATTGTGAGATGTGAAAAGAGCAAGGCAATAGATTCCTGCTGTCGCTGCTAAAGCTGGGATCCGCTTTCCTTTTTGGATGGGAAGTGTTTGGATTTTTTGGATAAAAGAATATCTATCTTTGAGTGGCATTGCCAGAACACCCACTACCACGTGAGGGTGATTGTGTTCAAACTCAATTATTGCTTAACACTTGACGAATCATATTTAGTAACAAAGAAGTCAGAAAGTCCTGTAATAGTATTTCCATCTAAGTTACCGCTCGTTTGTCCTGCTACAAATATACTTTCTGAAGAATCAGTTGCTACTCTGTCACCCCAGGTGCATTTAATGAGGTTGCCACAAGCCGTTAATAGGGTTCATAAGTAGATAGAATAAAATA
>CAIYTD010000259.1 GCA_903928955.1 Oligoflexia bacterium
CAATTTTTATAGAAGATTAGCCAAAGATTATGAAGACTTACCTGCAAATAGCGAAACAATGATTTACATATCTATGATTCAAATAATGCTAAAGCGCCTCGCTCCAATTAATAGTTCGTGACCTTTTAAAACAGACTCTAAACCAGATCCTTTTGTTTTTGTAGATTTTATTTTCTTCTTTGTCAGGATTTCATTCGCTTTTTCTTTACTTATGCCACAGCCATCATCTTCTACTGATACTCGAATGTGATTGTGGTCAGATTCTAAACAAATAGTGACCGTTCCTTTTTTTCTAGCGGATAGCTCAATTGACTGCACTGCATTAATGACCAGATTAGAGATTGCTGTTTTAAATTCTAGAGAATTGACATGAATCATCTTGAATGCACTTTCATGGGATGATTTTAATATAATTTTGATAAAATCGGATTTAGATTTAAATTGTATTCTTTTACTGCTAGCGACTTGGTCGAGGAGAGAAGAACTAAAATAAGTTTCCGTCTTTAATCCTGTTTTGAAGCGTTTGTTATTGAATTGGCTTTTTTTATCTTGCATCTGTATACAATAATCTGAAATTTCACTCGCACCTGTATCAATCAAGTTGATAACGGGTTCTGGGTTTTTTAGAAAATGATTGTCATTTCTAATTAATTTTGTTGCTTCAGTGATTGCCGGTAAGAATCCCATAATGTCATGGGCTAATTGACTCCCAAATTCTGATAAAACTTCAGAATCTTGCAATGCTCTAATTCTGCTCGCTAAAGCAAGAGAGAGAAGAATCGCTTCTACAGCGGATCCCACTTCCATTCCGTATAAAGAAATGAAATTAGACTGTATCCATCCCAAATAAGTTGCTGATGTGGCTGAGCTTAAAATAAAGAAAACGAAGAAGGCTATAATAAAATAGATCACATTTTTGGATCCTCCTCTCCAAGCGAATAGACAAGCGGCAAGAAGAATAAAAGATGCGATAAAACAGGCAAAACTATTAAATTGATTCACCCACATCTCATAATGAAAAATGGAGCATCCTGTTAAAAAAACTGATCCTAAAGCACAGAACAGAAGCAGAGCATCTGAAGTTTTAGAATATTTTCTACTTTCTAAAAACTGTCTCACAAATAATGATAGGAATAAATAGCTGATTCCCGTAAAAAAGGGGACACTGATATTATTAAATTTTACAGAATTTGGCCATAAGTACTGGTAGGATGTCCCATGCAATGACATTTGAAAGAGTGCGAAAGTGACCGTGTAGGCAACATATAGCAGATACATTTTATCAAAAGTGGTAAACAAAAAGAGATTGTACAAAATCATGGCGAGCATGACGCCGTAGTAACAGCCGAGCAGCCAAGTGCTTTCAAACCCGACATCTGAAATCATACTATTTTTGGAAAGAACTCTAAAAAGAGCATGAATAGAGCCTTGGCTTGCCAGAGAAGCATAAACAGTTGCCACATCTCCTTTTTCCAAAGTAAACGGTAAAATAAAGTTCTTGTACTTAATCGCTCGCTCATTAAAGGGGATGAGTCTTCCGCCGATGAGCTTAAAATCACCACTTTTTTCTGTATGGATGATGATTTCTAAGTTTTGAATCAACGGATAGCGATGCTCCAAAGCCCAGTCATTGTTACTGGAAGAGTTGGATAGCTTAAATTTTACCCAGGTCCTGGTCTCTCTATATCCCAGAGACATCTTGTCGGTAAAACTCCATTTGAGAAGCCCTTTTCGGTCTAGGTCTATTATTTTTGAAAAGTTACCTGTTTTTGATGCTGGCTCCTCAAAGGTAGCAGCCTGAGAAATAGCTACCGGATGATTTGAAGAGAGGTCAAGTCTTGGCACTAAATCCTGCTCGTTACCCAGAGCGAGATTGGAAAGGAGAAATAAAAATAGGGAAATAATCATAAAACCTTTCATGTAATATTGAGAGCTTGAATAAACTTTTCGGAGAATCGAATAGGTTTGAGGGTATCAGCTGAGACACTTACTAATTTTACAATCGCACTAAAAATAATCTTCTTTTTAGAGAACTGTAATGAGTGGGTATCGACGAACCCCATTTGAGAAGCTGTATGGATGAGCTCTGTAGGGATGATTCTATGCTCAAGCTCTATTATGACTTTACTGAGCTGGAGGGAGCGAGTCAGTACAGTTACTTTTTGACCCATTAAAATAGGTTTTAAATATTGACAATGAATATCAAAAACGGCAAGTCCATTTCCGTTGCTCCACATCTCTTGATAAGCTAACCCAGCGTTCTCTAAAGCTGCCGTGCGTCCGCGCTCGGATAAGACTAAATAATTGGGATGATGCAGTACCCCGCTCATGTCAATCAAGTCATAAGTAATCTCCTGCTTGAGAAAATGTGTTTTATTGGCGATCATAAAGATTCTCCAGAAGGTATTTTTGATTTGGAAGCCGCTTCAACTAAGCCGTTTAAAGCCATGTATATTTGTTTTAAAAATACAAAATCAATTTCAGTTAATTGCTTGGATTGATATAATTTATGGATGAGTTCTCTGCTTAAGCTATGCTTAAATTCTGGATGTGTTTTTAGATCTATTGCAACGCTATCTAGCTGGTGAGTGATTTCTGTAATTTTATGTACCCGACTTCTGAAGGTTTGATTTTTTCTGAAACAAACAGAAATAATGTACTCAGAATCGGTCGTCTCTGTTTTGATTTTATGATCATAGAATTCAAATGGATTTGTCATTTTTAAGTTTTCTTTTCTTGAGCAAGATCGATTGTCTCGCTTGATTAATATTGAGGCTCAGTGTTTTAGTGGGTATGTCATAGGACACGATTTTGGTATAAAGACCACTTCTTGAAAGTCCTAGTTTTTCAGCTGCAACTAATGTGTCATTCTCACACACAGTGAGTGCGCTCTGTATGTAGTGTTTTTCGGCTTCTCTGATGCATTGGGATAAATTTTCTTTTGAAATATCTTGGATAAATTGAGGTAGCGGAACTTTTATCGAAGCATGTGATTTGGTTTCAGGAAATAGCCAGGATCGGTGAGCGCGCATCATTCGTGATAAATCGATTTCTATTCCTCCTTCCGATACTGTTAGCTGAATCGCTAAGCGAAGGGATTGAATGAGTTGCCTCAAATTTCCGGGCCAGGAATAAGTATTGATGAAATGAATGACTGATTTTTTTAGTTTTATATTCATTACTTTATATTCAGATAAAATCTCAAAGGCTATTTGAAGGATGTCAGAAGTTCTCTCGCTCAAAGGTAGTAGCTGGATATGATTATTTTTTAATGCGCCGATTAAGCTCAAGGACTTTATATCGGTAATCTGTTTTGTAATGAAAATTACCCTTAATTCCATTCGATTAAAGGAACTAGTGCCTAGGATGTTGATTCTTTTTTCATGAATGCTTTTAGCTATTTTGTTTTGTAATTCATTGGAAAGATACTCACATCCATCTAAAACAAGGTCTCCTTTGTCAGCGAGTAAAAAGGCCCCTTTTTTTGATGTGGAGGTACCAAATAGTTTTTCTTCTAATTCATAGGGGTTAATCGTTTTTAAATCCAAATAAACATAGGGTTTTAATTTATCCAAGGAGTGGTTTGAAATTGTTCTTGCAAGTGAAGTGCGACCACTTCCATGAGGGCCGGTAATTAAAAAGGATTCATTTGAGTTATTGAGAGTGTCAATTGTTTTTCGTAATTCAAAAACATACCTCGATGATCCAGTGAGAGAGTAGCTGGGTGCTTGGGTTTGAGCTTTTTCGATTTCAAAAAAGCGGTCTTTTTTTAATCGCCTCACGGCTTCTGGAATTCTGATGTTGAGATCAGAGATCATGGATATAGTTTTTTTCACTACATAATCGGAAGCTCCAAGCGAAAAAGACTTGGTAACTTCATTGTAATCGTCGTCATAGGTTAAAATAATAATGGCTAGATTAGGGAATTCTCTTTTCAGCTCAGGAAGTAAAGCAACGCCGTCTAGTGAGTGTTTTCCTAAATTTTTATCCAGCAACAATACATCGAAGTTTTTAGATCTCAGTTTTTGGAAAAATTCTTCTTCCGTGTTTGCTAGTTCAATAAAAAAGGTTGAATTAAGAAACTTAACAATATGTTGTTGAGTGGGTAAATCATCATCGTCATAAGAGAGTACTTTAATCGGTTCCATAGAGTGCTTGGTAATATATTCTATTTTTACAGTAATGCATTCTAAATTTTTAGAATATTCATAAACTTGAAAAGTTTAACCTGTAAATACATGTTTATATATGTGAAATAGGTTTGGAATTCCAAAAATCTAGAATTATTGATTTTGCTAAAAATAACGAATATACCTTTATTTGCAGTAAAAAACGCATTGAACAGGATTTGAACAGGATTTATTTATGACACCAAAATCAAAGATCGATCAGCGCAGTCACCACCGCCGCCTAGCCACGGCTCTTATTCTGGCAGCAATGAACTATGCTCCCAACGAAGAAGCCCAGGCCAAGCTCGACGTTCCAGAAGAAGCTTGGGAGCTCTTGATCTACGTCGGTGGGTGGGCTGACTTTGCCGCTCGTATGAATGGTAATAACACTATGGCGTACTTCCATTTGCTTTTGGATATCCAGGAGCTGGAGGTGGGTGTGGAGAGGGAAGCGGACTTGAATGGGAGCGATTATGCGCTACCTGCTTGAAGATTTTAAAGTAGTGATGACTTAGGTAATCGGCCTAAGTCATCACGAGTACCCCATTGGAAATGGGAGACAACCAAATGAGATTCTACCATTTCCAAACACAATTTAAAGTTCTTTTTAAATCCTATGTTTATAGGGGTTTAGGGGCTTTTTAACTTTTGAGAGAGGAAATAGGTAATGCCTGATCCACGTTTTAGTGAAAACTATCCCATTGAGTTTAACCAGAAAATCTTTGATGTCACTCGGGGGAAGTATGACTTTCTGTTCCTCGAGTACCTCGTTAATAATGCATTCTTACAGGGTGTCGATAATCCGCTCGTGAATGCTCTTGATTTCGTCAAGCATTATGGAATTTCAAAAGCAACACTGAGATCGGTCATTCAATTTCTCAGATTGAATAAAATAATATCTCCCGAGAAGGATCAGCCCACGCAGAGCATCTTGGCAGAAATGCCTTGGTATGTTCCTATGGTGAGCGACGCGCTTGCCGGGGGCCGTGGGTCACAGAAATGTGCTTAACCAGGATTGCTAACGTCGATGTCAAAGGGGGGTTCATTTGGATTGTGATTCTCCATCCAGATGGAACCACCGAGACCCTAAAGAGACGCTTTCGATACTTTATCCTATCCAATAAACGCCACAGCCCCGAGTGGCTGAAGCTTTCAGGCCAGGGATTCTTTCAATACATGAAGTTGTTTGATCAGAAGGGCTCGGCATTTTGGAAAGAGTACAAATCACTGACAGAGAAATTTGTCATTCATAACGACATCGAAGCAGCCCGAGTGCTGAGTGGTGTGAAGCTCTTTGATGGGCTCCAGTGCAAAGAACTCTGTATCCTCGCTTTTGACATCGAAACCAATGGGCTTGCCGTTAATGACGCCTCCTTTATATACATCATTTCTTGTGTCGTCAGAAAAAACGGCCAAATCACCCAAAAGCTTTTTAACTACGACGCTTTCCAATCACAAGCCGCAATGCTTCGGGCCTGGGTCGCTTGGGTGAACGAGATCTCTCCTCATGTGATGAGCGCATACAACGGCTACCGCTTCGATTGGCCTTTCATTCTCAGAGTCGCTAAAAACCACGGAGTGAAACTCACTCTAGGTCGCGACGGGAGTGAGTTAGAGGTCGCCTCGCACGCATCTCATTTTAGGAAAGAAGGCGGCCAGCAGTACGGATTTCACGATATTCAGATATTTGGGCGTGATTGTGTGGACGCAATGTTCTTGGTTATGAAAGCAGATCAAGCTGAGAGGCGATTTGAGTCCTACGCCCTAAAATCTGTGATCAAAACCCTAGGCCTGGAGCGTGAAAATAGGCAGCATTTTGATGCCTCTAGCATTCAAAACGAGTACAAAAACCCCGAATCCTGGGTCAAGATCCAGCAATACGCCATCGATGACGCGCTAGACGCGCTTGTTTTGCTGGAAAAGTATTTGCCTCCTTATTTTGCCATTACCAAGATTATTCCAAAAAGCCTTCAGCAAATCATTAACGGCGCCACAGGCAGCCAGATCAATAGCAGTCTCATCGCCTCCTATTTGCAGATGGGTCATAGTATTCCGAAATCTTCAGAGACTGCTCCATTTGAGGGTGGGATGACCTTTTCGAAGCTGGGTTTATTTAAGCGCGTGTTTCGGGCTGACGTTTCGAGTCTCTATCCCAGCGTCTGCATTCAGTGGAATATTCACGATCCTTTGAAGGATCCCCAGAATCATTTTATCCAATTGCTCTCGGAGTGGACTAAGGAACGGCTGCAATTTAAGGCTTTATTCGAAGAAAGCGGAGACGAGAATGCTCAAGCGATGTCGGGAGCACTTAAAATTCTCATCAATAGCGCTTTCGGAGCGATGGCAACTCGGGGACTGAATTTTAATTCTCAAGAAAAAGCAGAGGAAATTACAAAAAGAGGACGAGAGATTTTAGCGCATGCCATTGCATATGCTCGCACTCAGGGATTTGAGGAGATCTATGGTGATACGGATAGTCTCGCTTTGATTAGAAAAGATCAGGACATGACAAAAGAAGAGGGGATGGAGTTTTTAAAAAAGCTCAATGAAGAGTTCCCGTCACAAATTAGATTTCATGAGGATGGGTTCTTTGATCGCTATTTGATTATTTCCACTAAAAATTATGCAACCCGGTGTGACGATAAAATAACCATTAAGGGCGCAAGCTTGAGATCAGCAGCCCGAGAGTTCGCTCTGCGTGAGTTCTTGGAGAGAGCCATTCTTTTAATAATGAAAGACGAAGCCAGTCAATTGCCTCCATTAATAGCAGAATATGAATCCGAGATTGACGCTATGAAGGATCATACGAGATGGGCAGCACGCAAGACGATTACTGAGAAAGTAATTGATCGGACGGGGACCACTCAAAAGAAAATCTCTGACGCTATCCAAGGCAGTGGGTTGGGTATGGGAGATAAGGTTTGGGTAATGTTCCGTGAGGATCAATCATTAGTCACGGTGGATAACTGGGCTAACGATCATTGTAAAAAGCGACTGAAGTCTAAATTGAAAGAAACATTTAAAATAATAAGGAAAGTCATACCATGCTAGGACCGACAATTGGATATATCGATTTATTAGATCAGGCCACAAGTGAAAAGCTTAGAAACGAAGCGCTTTTACCCAAGAAGTCTTCGCCGCTCAGACCGAGTTCAGCAGGTGCGTGCACGAGGTCTCTTGCCTATGGGCTGATGGAGTATCACCAGAAGGATAATTATCATTGCGAGCCCTTTGGTCCTTCTGTGCACAGGCTTCTCGCTTTGGGTTCCGCAATTGAAGTGCATCTGATTCAGGAATTAGAATCTTGCGGATTTAAAGCCTTAAATAAGCAACATTTGCTGCGTTTTGGTAAAATCGAATCGGCGTTTGATTTATCTATGAGCCAGGAGATCCAGGGGTCCATTGATTTTCTTCTCATTCATAATGAGAATCAGTGTGTTGCGGATGTGAAATCGGTGGGAGGAAATAAATACATCTGGAATGCCAAGTCAAAGGCTTATCTGGCTATGAAATCTGTTCAGGTTTTGTCGCCTCAGTCTTTTTGGATTGAGGATCTTCAGGCTTTTATCGAAGAAGCCAAGGACCCGTTTCTCACCTCCAATCTGGCACAGCTCAATTATTACGCCCACTCTGAGTTTATCCAGTCGTTAGGAATGGATCATGCTGTGATTTTGCAATATTCAAAATCAGATAGCCAGTTGAGAGAATTTAGATTTAAGCCCTCACACGATTTATTCATTCAAACATCAAAAAAGTTTCAGGTCGCGCTCGACGCTGCAGCCCAGGGTAGTCCTGAGCTTGCAAGGCGCGATCATGAGAAAGACAGTGTCGCTTGTCGCTACTGTAGATACGAGCATGTCTGTAAAACCGTTTCAGAGGATGCGTCTTCTGAACTAAAAAAAGGAGCCGAAAATGGCATTTAAGGAAATAGGAAAAAAAGTAGTTGGAGAATATGACGTTTTTAGATTTGAAAAAGTGGGAGACAGAATTGAGGGAGAGTACTTAGGGCATCGCACGGTAGATCCTCCTGGGATAGAGCCTTTCGTTGGCTATCAACTAAAACCAAAAGATAAGAAAGCGATTTCATTCAGCGGTGGAGATCAACTCAAGGAGTTGGAAAAGGTTGCCATCGGAACCACGATTCGAGTCACTTATAACGGAAAAATTACGACTAAACGTAACCGAACGATGAATGATTTTACTATTGAAGTGGACGAGTCCGAAGCGGCTTGAGTGAGATTAATTAACAAGATTAAAGTCTAATTAGAATGAAATGAAAAGTTGTCAAAAGCTTGATTTTTATTCTAATTAGACTTTGATCCTACGAGGAGTTTTATATGGTTATCGGGAATAAGGAATTTAAGTCACAGAAGGGAGCTATCGAATATACAAGGGCAATAGCAAGAAAGTATGGGAGCCTTGCCTACATCCATGGTGGTGATGATTTTGAATATCTTATGGCTCTCTTTGAGCGTCACCCCAAGAGTATTAAAAAGCTTGGGTGTGGGATTAGAGCATTCAAAGTCATTACAAACTTTGGAGGCCACCTTGCTTTTAGTATTATTCGCATGGACGGAACTGAGGATGATTTTTCTTTCATCTCCTGCGTAAAAGGCAAAGAACGCTCAGGTAAAGCCTATTTGAAGGAAGCCATGAGGCAGGCTATTGCGCTTCAGGTTTCTGTTTTTAAGGAATACAAAGCCATGGAGTTTAAAGCGCTTCATCCAGATGCAGATGGAGTGAACGATTTTGAGTGTGATGGTTGCAAAGTAAGAATCAATCAAAGCCTGGATGCGCATGTGGATCACGTCATTGAATTTAGTCGTCTCCAAGAAGCATTTATCGAAGGGAGAAATGATATTCCTAAGATATTTAACGACCGATATCATGGGCTAAAAGAATTTAGGTTATCTGACATGAACTTTTCCGATGAGTGGGAGAAATTTCATGGAGAGGAAACGATATTTAGAATTTTATGCTCGGTGTGTAATTCAATGCGGTTAACGAAGAATTTAATTGGAGATGGGAAGAGGAGTTTAAATGTCTAATGTAAGTGGATGCAATATGAGTCGGCAAGTTTTTTTAGAAGATGACGTAGTTTTGGAGTCTTTGTTAGAGCTTAAGCCTAAGGAAGCAGCGATATTCCCTTTTTTTTTAATTTTGCATTTAGCCCGCACTGAAAACTTAGTTGGTAGGTTTTCAGTGAAATTTATTTCTAATGGGATCAATAAAAGTCCATCAACCATACGCAGAGCGCTTGATGGACTTATTATAAAAAAATACATCAAGCGAATCAGAATAGATTACGGGTATGGCACTGTGTATCGTTTGATTAAAAGATGGACGAAAGGCTAAGGGGTTATAGTATGGGTAAAATTAATGAAAGGTTTACACCTTTTTTAGATGATTTAATTCTAGAGTCGTTTGATGATCTTGAATTAGATGAAGTGGCAATATTTCTTTTTTTAACTCTTCATATGTTCCGATTTGACGGCGCATCTAAGAAAAGGAAGAATGGAGCTGGTAGGTTTTCTGCTTCTTTTATAGCTAATGGTGTGAAAAGAAGTCCAACCAGTATCCGGGAAGCCTTGGCTGGTCTTATTGACAAGGGGTATATTAAGCAGGTAGAAAAGAATTATCGGTATGGGAATTCATATCAGATTTTAAAGAATTGGGTTTATACTAAGCAGCTCACTTCAGGACAACAGCCGGATCGTGGTGGGGCGTCAGCTAGCCCACGCGGGGATGATAACCAGCTCACACATGGAAGTAACCTAGGTCGCGGCGGGACGATAGCAGCTAACGGCGAGCAGGTAGCTAGCTCACGGCTGGGCGTTAGCCAGCTCACCGCCGGCCGTGAGAATAGTAATATATATAATAAGAGTAAGAGTATTGAGACTCCCTCCGGTCGCCTCAACCTCAACCAACTGGTTCAAAAAAAAGAAGAAGAGAAAACTTTAACCAGAGAAAACAAAGAAGAAAAAGAGCAGAAGGAACCCAAGTCGACTCTATGGCCATACTATGCGTCGGAGTTAAAGCGCAGACATGGGATCGAGGCCGCGAGGGGTGCCAAGGAAAACACCCTGGGCAAAAAGCTCGAGTCTCAGTTTGGTTTGGAGAAAGCCAAGGCAGCGGTCGACGCCTATCTGTCAGACACCGACCCCTTTGTCAAAGACTACGCTTATCAATTGGGGCTTCTATTTTCTCAGCGACAAAAGTATCTGGCTAAAGCGCCTGTCAAACGAACCGAGAGAAGAATAATCGATTCGTGTGAAGACCCAAACTCTCCACGCTCTGTTTTTAATTACGGCAAGAGGTAACTATGTGGATAGACTCGGGACAATTCTACGCGCTCAACGATCAGAGCAAAGACGCGATGGGTATGTTTGGTATTCCAGGCGCTGATGCCCACTCATGGAATAAAAAAGGCTACGGTATTTTTTGGACTGTGAATAGCTTTGACGGGAAAAGGCAAATCGTAAACCTCACGCAAGTCAACGGATGGGTAGTTGACATGGATAATGGCACAAAGCAGGAGATGCTGGTTCAAATTAAAAAAGGACTAGTGCCATCGATGGTTGTTGAAACCAAACGCGGGTACCATGTTTATTTCAAAGCGAAGGATGGGACTAAAGAAAACTGGAATCTGATTATTAAGAATTATTTAGTTCCGTTTTATCATTCAGATAGGAATGCTGTAGATTTAGCTAGAGTTTTACGTCGCCCAGGATTCCTGCACATGAAAGATCCAACTAATCCGTTTCTGATTAAAACTGTTTGGGAGCATGACGTTCAATACTCAGAAAAAGAAATGATTCTGTTTTATGAGTCTAGAATCAAGACCGCAAAAAAAGCGATCCTAGAAAAAAAGCAAACTAGAATTGATTCAGATAAAAAATGGCGCAAGCTTTACGGTCCATTCTGGGAGCAGGTGAAAAAGATCGATTGTGAGTCTGCTCTCAATACACTTTCAGGAACAGAGTATGTGCAGTTTGAAACTTACAAATTCTCAGATACGGGATCTGGTAAAAAAAACATTTACGTCAACGGCAATTCAACCGCGTGTTGGATTGATCAAGAGGGATTGATCGGATCTTCAAGCGGCGGTGGTCCAACAATTGCTCAATGGCTTAATTGGTTTCATAAAGACTATTCTAAAACAATTCAAATCATCAAAGAGGTATTCCCACAATGCAAGAACTAAATAACGTTGGAGATTTTAGCCTGATGGAAGGTGTTGAAAGAGTTGAGTCTAGAATTACAAGAGAACGAGCAAGTCGACTTGAAAACGCAAAAGATGTTTTATCGTTTGGTTTAAGTTTTCTAGATGAAGCACTAGGAGGCATATTCAAAAATGATTTGATTCTACTTGGAGCTAAAACAGGATTTGGAAAATCGCAGCTTGCAATGTTAATTGCTTTAACAAATACGAGAGCAGGCAAGAGAGTTTTATTTTTAGCGCTAGAGGCAGAAGAGTTCGAAATTGAACGAAGGCTAAAGTATCAAATCATTGCAGATAAGTTTTACGATATGCCCAACAGGCCCAGCATCCGTCTCAACTTCATGGATTGGTATAACGGAAAGTTTGATTCTGTTTTAGACCAACTAGAAAAAGAAGCCGAAGAAGAGGTAAAAAAAACACGCGGTTTAATTACTTACTATCGCGGCAGTAGTTTTGGAGTAGATGATTTTGAAAGAATTTCTTTGGGAATGAAAGATCAAGTGGATCTCATCATCATCGATCATCTGCATTATTTTGATTTCGAAGACGAGAATGAAAATCGAGCTGTTAAAAACGTAGTCAAGAAAATTAGAGATTGTGCTTTGATTCATGGCAAACCTGTTATTCTGATTGCTCATGTTAGAAAATCAGATCGGCGGATGAAACAGCTGATTCCTGACATCGAGGATTTTCATGGCTCAAGCGATACCGGAAAGATTTGCACGAAGGCTTTGACCATCGCTCCCTGCTACGACGAGGCCCACATGATTCCCAATCAGAGGCAAACCTATTTTCAAATTCTAAAATGCCGGATGGATGCCTCTCGAACGAATTTAACGGGGCTCCTTTCGTTCAACGTTGGACTGCAGCGGTATGAGCAGGAGTATTTCGTGGGTAGGCTCTCGTTTGATGGGACGGAGTTTAAAAAGCTTTCAACCAAAGAAGTTCCGTTTTGGGCAAGCAGTGCAGTTCTCGACCCTGAGAGAAACGAAAATGAAGCGGGTGAGAGCTCAGAGCGGGCTAAAAAAGCAATCGATCAACTGAAGCTTTCAGGCTGATAAAACCTTACTTTCCGGATAATTGACAGGAATTTTAATAAGTGTTTTATTGAACTAAGTCAATTTAAAGAGGGGCCATTTTATGACTCGACCGAAAAGAAAAAGAGAATACGACTCGCAACCAAAATATTTGTTGGAATTTACAATTCCAGACCTACCCGCCACAGCGAATGCCATAGGGCGCTCCCACTGGGCCGTGAGAGCGAAAAACTCACGCAAGTGGAGGGATCTAGTGGTTGATTCTGTGTATCGCCGTAAAAGACCCGTTGAGGCCCTTAGACGGGCATGCTTGACATTGACCCGAAATTCATCGGTGGAACCCGACTACGATAACCTGGTTCATTCCTTCAAACCGGTGATCGATGGCTTGGTCGAATCTCAAGTCATTGCGAATGACGACCCCGCAACTATCGGGCAGCCCCACTACCGCTGGGCAGCTGCCAAACGCAATCGCGGATTCGTGGTCGTGCGAGTAGAAGAGGAGGCGTCATGAGCCCAGAGAAAGAAAGAATCATTGCTGAACAGATTGAGCCTATTTTGAAAGAACGGATTTCACTGGACGACTTAGCCGCGATCTACACGCGAGCTGCCATTGTCTTTTGCGGAGGCAATAAGAGCCGGGCGTCCCATCTTCTGCAAATTAGCAGGGGAATGCTTTGGGGAAAAATTAGGCGTCATGACTGGATCGAGCTATCGGGGAATCAATCGCCGGATACTTTCGCAGCTGCAAAGGTGATCTCGCTAAACGAGTACAAGGAAAACAAGATCTAGCCTGTTTTCTTCAGCTCTTCGCGAACAATTCTGCGGATCTTTTCTTCTTCAGTGTTGCCTAAGAATCGATCCTTGAGAGTTTGATTAATGAGCGTTTGATATCCTATCCCACGCTCCAAAGCGGCAGATTTAACTGCCTGAAGGACATTTTCATCCAGTCGGGTAGAAATGAGCACTTTGATATATTTAGGGTCAAACTCATCCAGATCAAGAGTGCTTTTTTTGGCATACTTTATTTTTTTCTTGGCCATGGTATTCCTCCCATTTTGACATAAGCTCTTCACGGTGTTGAGTCATTTTCTCAATAATTTGTTTAACATCACTTTTAGCAAATCCAGAACATTCCAATACCTCAAACGAGACTAGGTCTACGGAAAGGCTAGCATCTTGTAGAACGGCATGACAATGCGGCCTACCGATGTGATTTCTTTCTCTGCTTCTTACTTCTATTCTAATGTTTTTGAGCCATACAACGGTGCTCATATAGATATTGTATATATATTGTATATGCTTGTCAATAATTGTATTCTCTTTTTTTGATGCTCATAATTGGCAACGGATAACCCCCAAACTCTCCATGAATAGGCAAAAGTGTTCAAATTTTGAACACTATCGTTCAATTTTTGAACACAAGTGTTCAAATTTAGATAATCGCCAAGTTTTTATAATTCGCTTATGATCCTCGAATGTTTGAGATCAAAATCAAAACTAACTTCCCCAAGTTAGAACGCGAGATGAATCATTTTGCAAAAAAGCAAATTCCCTACGTCACAGCTCGCACTCTGACTCAGCTGGCAAAGAACTCTCAGACCGAGTTAAGAAAAAATCTAGGACGCCATTTCGAAATTAGAAATGATTATACTGCTCGTGGGATTAAAGTTGATCCGGCTCGTAAACATCAGTGGCCGTATCCTCGCGCAACTGTAGGCTCAACGGATGAATACATGGCCAGGCAAGAGCTGGGCGGGATCAAGGAAGGAAAAGGAGGCAAGCTCTTAGCTCAGCCCAAGGAGATTAGGCCTGATAAGAGCGTTATTACGAAGCGCTCTCAGTGGCCGAGCAGACTGTTGCAGACGCCAGGATATTTCCAAGTGAATCTAAAAAATAGGCCTCCTATAGGAATGGCTCTTATTCTCTATCGCAGGCCAACGAGTGGGCGGGGAGCAACGTATAAACCTGCTGCTCGGAAGGTCCAGCTCATGTATGTGCAAACGAGGCGTGTCGAAATAAAGTTTAGGTGGAGCTTCAGAGAGACCGTGAAGAGGGTAGTAACTCATAAAGCATTTAGTAAAATATTCGGAAATTTTTTATCAAAAGAAATAAAGAAAGGAATAAAATGAAAAATTAAATTAATTTATAGTGTAATAAACTTTTCAAAAAGTAGCCAAAATAGGCTCTAAAATCACTCGGGTCCTTCCCCTCTTCGATTGAAAACGGGTACCGAGGGGGCATGATTTAGCTAGTGGTAGAAAAAAAACTGACTGGTATTCGGAATGTTTAGGGGGATGGCCGCATAATAAGCCCTGCCTGGTAGAAGTCAACAAGAAAGGAGAAAAAATCCAATGAATCAAAAACTTATGAATTTATCTGAATACGCCAAGCACCGAAACGTGGCTCTAAACGCTGTTCAAACAGCGATCCTGTCTGGTCGAATTTCAATAGTAATAGACGAAAACGGAAAAAAGCGAATAGATCCAGACCAAGCCGACAAGGATTGGATTAAGAACACCGACCCTTCCAAACAGAATAACATGAAAAAATCAAACGAGTTTGACATGTCCAAGATCCCACCTCTTCACGAGTCCCGTGCTGTAAGAGCTTTTTTCGAATCCAAGCTCACTCAACTCGAATACGGCGAGCGCTCGAAGGAGTTGCTCAATGCTGACGAAGTGAGGACAGAATGCTTCTCGTTAGCCCGCAGAGTGCGAGATTCGATTTTACAAATCCCCGACCGCATCTCCTCCCAACTCGCGGCCGAAGTAGATTCTTTTCGGATTTTCAACCTCCTCACGGCCGAGCTCACGACAGCCCTCAGAGGTCTTGCTGACCTTGAAAAAATCTGACACCTCGAAATCCTTCTCGGGTGGCCTCACCCCAACCCCGACGCTCACCGTCTCCGAGTGGGCCGATCAAAACCGCTACCTCTCCAAACGTGCCTCCGCCGAATCAGGCCTCTGGAGGACTTCTCGGACTCCCTACCTAAAAGAAATCATGGATTGTCTCTCGGTGCATTCTCCAGTTGAAAAGGTGGTATTTAAAAAAGGCTGTCAGTTGGGGGCGACAGAACTGGGCTTGAATTGGTTGGGTTACATTATCGACGTTTGCCCAGGCCCTACGCTTCTCGTGAACCCCACGGTCGAGATGGCAAAACGTAGCTCTAAACAACGCATAGATCCCATGATCGACGAGTCTCCGGTATTACGCTCTAAAATCTCCGATCCCAGATCTCGCGACTCAGGAAATACCCAGCTGATGAAAGAGTTTCCAAACGGACTACTCGTCATGACAGGAGCCAACTCCAGCGTTGGTTTAAGATCCCTGCCTGCTCAGTTTTTATTCATGGATGAAGTCGATGCATACCCAAGCGACGTCGGTATGGAAGGGGACCCTGTTTCGTTGGCAGAGGCTCGAACCCGAACGTTCCCCAGAAGAAAAATCCTCCTCGTTTCTACTCCCACGATAGAAGGCGAATCCCGAATTGATTTAGCTTATCAGGAATCGGATCAAAGAAAATACTACGTTCCCTGCCCTCATTGCAAAGAAAAACAGGTTCTGAAATGGGAGCAAGTCAAATGGCCCAAAGACGAGCCAGAAAAAGCTTTTTACGAATGCGAACATTGTCAAACGAGAATCGAAGAGCATCACAAACCCGAAATGCTAGCCAACGGCGTATGGATTGCCACTCGCCCGAACACAGACGGAAAAACAGCAGGATTCCACCTTTCATCGCTATATTCCCCTCTCGGGTGGTTTTCCTGGAAAGAAGCCGCTATTCTTTGGAAAAGATCTTGTGTGAAGCCGGAACTTATTCGAACTTTTAAAAATACTTATCTCGGGGAATGCTACCGAGAAATTGGCGAATGCCCGGACTGGGAAAAGCTTTTTACAAGACGAGAACTCTATCCCATTAATTCTATTCCGACAGGAGTGCTTCTTATTACTATGGGAGTGGACGTTCAAAAAGAATCACTCATTTGTGAAATTGTCGGATGGACGGAGAATAAAGAAAGCTACTCAATCGACTTCCTCTCTCTCGTCGGAGAAACCGCTACCGCAGAGCCTTGGTTGAAGCTCGATAAGCTCTTAGCCTCGGAGTGGAAACTCCCTAATGGTATTTCTATTCCTATCAGTATGACAGCAATCGACAGTGGCTATAACACGAACCTTGTCTACTCCTACGTGCGCACGAAGCCTGCAAGTCGCGTGATGGCCATTAAAGGAATGTCAACAACGCATTACGCTCTCGGCCATCCCACCGCTGTAGACGTAACTCTTTCGGGCAGAAAAGTGACGAGAGGTACCAAAGTCTGGCCGGTAGGCGTGAACTTCCTAAAAGGGGAGCTCTATAGCTGGCTTAAACTTGATAGACCTAAAAAGGGGGATGACTACCCCTCTGGCTTCTGTCATTTCCCGCAATATGACGAAGAGTTTTTCAAACAACTCACTGCTGAGGAACTCACCAGAAAAGTTCATCGTGGATATTCCAAATACATTTGGCACAAGATCAGGCCTGATAATCACGCCTTGGATGCAAGAGTGTACGCACGGGCTGCTTCGATTGCAATAGGCCTAGATCGAATGACACTCAAAGATTTTGAAACATTAAAAGCAGAACTCGGTTTAGAGTCTCATTCAAAATCTATCCCCTATTTTGAAAAAGTGTTCAAATTTTGAACGCTATCGTTCAATTTTTGAACACAAGTGTTCAAATTTAGATAATCGTCAGATTTTTAAATCTGTTTTATTCTCCCTCCATGAGTCACGCAAGATTTACACCGGATCAGTTGAAACGATTGAACGATGCGATCAGCCAAGGAATAACAACAGTGTCATATTCTGATCGGCACATAACCTATCGTTCACTGGACGAGATGTTAAAGCTGCGTGAGCTCATGACGAGAAGCCTCCAACAGGGCTCTCATTCTCCTTCTCCCAGGGTTGTAATGGTCACATCAAAGGGTTTCCATTGAAACTCCTCGATCAACTCATTACAGCCCTGTCCCCTTCAGCAGGCCTCAATAGAAAACGAGCACGCCGTGCAGTGGAAGATTTGGATAAAATCTCCAAACGTCTCTACGAAGCTGCCTCCTATAGTCACCGAACGGAGGGCTGGTTTGCTCCTCAAACTTCAGCCGACACTGAAAACCTCTATGCTGCTCAGACTTTGCGTGCCCGATCCCGTGACCTCGTACGGAATAACCCCTATGCAAGCCGCGCCGTCAGAATTTGGACATCGAATGCCATCGGTCATGGAATCATCCCCCAAATTAAATGTGAGAACGAATCCAAACGCGAACGCATCGAAAAAGAATTTGAAGACTGGGCGGAAACAACAGAGTGCGATGTGGAAGGCAGAAAAAATTTCTACGAAACCCAATCGCTAGCCCTGGCAAGCGTGATCGAGTCCGGAGACGTCCTCGCACGCATTTGGTATCGTAATTCCTACAAGAAACCTAACTTTCAAATTCAGCTCCTGGAAATCGACCATCTCGATTCCTACAAACAAAGCTACTCAACAGAATCCACGATCACTCAAGGCGGCATCGAGTTTTCTAGAAAAACCGGAAAACGCTCTGCCTACTGGCTTTTCCACGAGCATCCCGGAAACACTATGGCCTTCGGTGTCGCTGGCATCTCCTCATTCAGAATTAGTGCCGATGAGATTTTGCATATCTATAGGCAGGACCGTCCCGGACAGAGCTCAGGCACTCCTTGGTGTGCTTCTGTTCTCACAAGATTAAAAGATTTCGATGGCTTCGAAGACGCTCAGCTGAGAGTCTGTTTTAAAAGCCCGTAATTGACAATTTGACGCAGTGCAAACTAAAATCCCCCTGCTATAACTTCGTAAATTATACAGGGGGCAAGCATGAGTTTTGAACAG
>CAIYTD010000260.1 GCA_903928955.1 Oligoflexia bacterium
ATGTATGTTAATATTATAAATGTACTTATTATTAATGGATTTGAATTATTTGATGGGATGGTGAGGGCATGAGTCTAAATCAATGGATTCAAAAATATAGAGATACAGTAAGAAAAGAAACAGAGCAAGAGAGTGAAAGAAAGTTAAAAAATGCTACTCTGAGACAAAAAAAGAAAAAAGAAGATTTAATTGGATCCGGAGATCAAGTAGCGCCTATAACTATACCAGTTGATTCAAAAGAGTTTTCAGAGGCGGCAACAGAAGAAGAAGCACTTAGGAAGGAGATTTCCGAAGAACTAGAGCGGGATGAATGCAATACTGCTAAGCTAGTAAAAGAAGATTTTTCGCCTGTAAATAGTTCTAGAGATAAATTAGTAATAGAATATGCTCCTCTTATTAAATATATTGCGCAAAAAATTGCTGCTCGTCTTCCAGCTAATATCGAATTAGATGATCTTATTAGTTCTGGTGTTATTGGCTTAATGGATGCAATGGAGAAATATGACGTTTCTAGAGATAATAAGTTTAAAACTTATGCAGAATTCAGGATACGCGGAGCAATTTTAGATGAGTTGCGAGCACAGGATTGGGTTCCGCGTTCTGTTAGAGAAAAAGCAAAAATTTTAGAACGCTGCTATGCTAAAATTGAACAAAAAATAGGGCGTCAAGCTAATGATGATGAAATTTGTGAAGAATTAGGAATTTCAAAGTCTGAATATCATGAACTTTTAAATCAAGTGAGAAGCGTATCTTTACTTTCTTATGATGATATAGCTCATTTTTCAAAGGCAGATAAGCGAGCTCTTCACGGTGTTGGAGAAACAGGTGTTAAATCCGCAACTCCATTTAGTGAAGTTAATGTTGCTTATATTAAAAGAATGATTTCAGATTCGATTCAAGATCTTCCTGAAAAACAAAGGTTGGTCCTTTCTTTATATTATTATGAAGATCTTAATTTAAAAGAAATTGGAAGAGTTTTAGATGTGACTGAATCAAGAGTTAGTCAATTACATACTCAGGCAATTTTGAGACTAAAAGGAAAACTAAAAAATCATTGGGATGATTTTTTAGTGATTTTTGGATAGATTCTAAATTCCTCTAACTGAAAATATGTGATTTTTAGAAACTTCATCACAAAAAATCCTAATTTCTTTTTCTTCTGTTGGGTCCATTATAAATTCTATTCCTAATCTATAGGCGTAGGGTTGTTTAGATAGTACATGGCAATTTGCATGGTATTCTTGGCACCAAATGATTTTTGCTTTGATATTAATCTGAGTAGGGTGAGTAATATTTAGACAAATTTCTTGGCCAGCAATAAACGGGTATTGGGAGAAGAGTCCAGCGCCTTTGTATGTAAAGTCGTTTAGAATCAGCCTGACATCGCTTTTAGAGTTAGGAATAGTTGGGTTAATAATTTCAATAGACGCTATAATTCGTTTAACATGAATGGGTCGTCTAGCTCTCTCTAGTTCTCTTTTTTTAGATTTATTGAGTGAACGCAAACGTTGATTAGGTGCATTCCACATAAAAAGCCCTCATTATTCTATTTATTATGCGCTGCACAATGAATGGATACAAGGATAATTAAGTAATGGAGCTGTGTCATATTTTACACATTTTAAATTGCATAACACACTAAATATGGAATCCCATATTTAGTGTGTAGCGGCGGTCTTCTAGGGTGCCTGCATTTAGGCCCATTTCTTCTCCGTAAGTAGCAAAATTGAAGGTAAAATATCTCACGTCTAAACCAAATCCTGCACAAAAATAGCCTTGGTTGATGCCGGCTCTCATTGTTAAACTTTTCCAGTTTGTTTCAGCTCCTAAATGAAGGAGTCTGAAAATACTTCCGTCTCTATTGTTCAATACGTCAGTAACTTCTACAGCAAAAAGAGTATTTTTAAAATTTCCCCATTTAGGTCTTAGTGCGGAAAAACCAAGTCCATAGCTGCGATTTTGAGTGGGTGGGCCTCGGCCAGTGTTTAGGAAAGTGAGAATGGATGGAGAATAAGTTCCCCCTAAAATATTTTGAATGGCTGCTCCTCCTGTAATTTGATAGGCGCCCCAGTTTCCGAATAGATAGGTAGACCCTAAGTCAAAATCAATTTGTGCTCCATCTCCAGTGAGTGTCGTGGTAGATGGAGGTGTCCCTTGTATATAGTTTAATAAATTATAGGTGGGAGTTGTTCCTATTCGATATGCGAAATGTCCAGTAACTCCAAGTGCTAGTTGAGAATTTTTTAAAAATCTACGCCCATAAGTAATAGCGGGACCGATATCAGCAATCGCATCTAGACTTAGTTGGTAGCTTTGCCTGATGATAGCATCTAATTGAACACTTCCTATTATCCCGATGGCTAACGCCCATTTTCTCTGAGAGTGAGCTGCTAAATAGTAAGCAGGAAAGATTATTTGAATACGATCGTGGAGATTAGATCCTGCAGTTTGGGTAATTGCGGTCAAAGCATCGACACCTTGAAGAAGATTACTTACAGAAGTCCAAGTTGTGGGAGTTAATTCTGCAGGCGTGAATTCTAGGACGGTGAACTTAGTGTGCGGATTTGCCATAACTCGAGCAGGATTTGTGAAAAAATTTTCATCATAGAGTCCTGTTGTGATGCGGACTCCGCCCATTCCTGCACTGCGAACGCTTTGATAAGGCCGAATAATTTGCTCTAAGGCTGATGCAGAGGGAATATAAATAATTGCGCAAAACAGAGAAACTAGGCTTATGTGAGGCAGATTTAAATTCATGATTATTCGCCTATTCCATATAAGACTAGTCCTCCTCGAAAAGCGGGTGAAGTATTAGGATCGGGTAGGACTATATTAGTTAAGATGCTGGCAGCAAAACTAGTCGATGCATTGCCTAGGCTGGTTGAATTTCCTAGTTCTGTTACTCCATTGATGATTTCAGTTAGGCTTGCATAAATCATCTGTAGACTAGCAGTTCCTGACATTTGAGAGTCACTAGCGCTTGGAAGAGTAATAGCGGAGCTGCCAGAGATAAAGTGTGAACTACTGGGTTTTAAGCAGCCAGGAGAACTTGCGAATAGAGGGTAGGAAGAGAGGCATTGATTTGGGTTCACAACAATATCTGATTGGAGAATTTTTGTAGATGAGCTTGAATTTTCTGCTAGGAGTTCTGCTGTCAGTGAGAGACTCGTAATAAAGCGAATGAGCCCACGCAGTAATAAGTTATTAATAACGTTGATTTTTTGATAAGCGTGAAAAATATTTAAACGAGTTCCGACTTTTGCTATTGGAAGTAGGGCTTGAGCTAGGTGGGTTACGAGCTTGCCAGAGCTCGTTGAGTCTAGGATAACGGTATACATAAAAACAGAAATAGTCATTCCGTTTTCGGATAAAATGGCAAAAGCTTCTTCGCTATTGATTACGTCAGAAGTGATTGACGATAGGTTTCCGTAGTATTTTGATGCACTAGCATAATCACCTCTGTCTAAAGCGTCTCTTGCTGCAGATAGGGTTTGTGTATCCCCTGATGGAGGATCAATTGGGCTAAATACATTACAGGCAGTGCAAGAAAAATTAAGGATAAGTGTGAGGAACAAAGAGAAAATGAATTTCATAGGTATGCATGAATAAGCGTAAAGTGCTCATGCATGTTTGTAAAGGTGAAGTTAGGGAATATTCCAACCTTGTTTTTCTATGAAATTTTGGATTTGAGATTTTAATCCATCGGTTGTACCTAGATTTTTAATAATCAGATCTGCATTTTTATTTCGATCTTGATCTGAAGCCTGAGAATCCAGAATAGATTGAAAGAGAGTCGGTGAAATGGGATCACGAGCTAGGACCCGATCCCTTCGGATTGACGCGGGTGCTTCTATGACAATTAAACCATCGAAGTCTCTAAACCGACCTGTTTCGACAAGGAGTGTGGCTTCATAAAGGATAATGCGGTGCTGGATGGCTAGAGCTCGAATGAGTTTTTCGCTTTCTATTTGAATCAGGGGGTGAAGAATTTTTTCTAAATCTTTTCGAGCTTGGGGATCGTTAAAAATAATTTTTTTGAGCTCAGTCTTGTCTGCCGTATTAAATCGTTGGATGAGTGGAGCATAGGCGAGACCACCTTCCTTTCTGAGGTCCTGCGCTATTTTGTCAGAGTCAATAATAGGGATTCCCAGCTCTTCGAAAAATTTACCTGCAGTAGATTTACCTGCACCAATGCCACCCGTAAGTCCCCAAATTTGTAAACGCTCTATTTTCTTTGCCTCATCCCAATATTGATCCATTTCTGGGAGATTCGATTGTTCAGGGGTTTTCCCTCTTTCTTTGAGTTTCCTTTCTACGTGACGGAAGCGGTTTCCGAAACGCTCCAGCGTTCCTCGCAATGAGTCTTCGGGATTTATTTTAAGCAGATAAGCGACATTGCAGAGAGTAAAAAGGAGATCACCTAGTTCGCCTTCTACTTTTTTTCGGATTGATTCTTTTTGATCGGGTAAGGCTCTATCTAGTTGGAGGACCTCTGTTTGAAATTCTAAAAGTTCTTCGTTTATTTTTTCAAGAGGACCCTGCATATCGTTCCATTGGAAGCCTACTTTTGTGACTTTTTCCAATACTCGGGCTGCTTTTTGGAGTGAAGGAAGTCCACGGGGCACTCCATCCAGAATGCTAGCGTCTAGTTGCGTTGCTTTTTCTTTCGCTTTTTCTTTTTCCCAGCTTTGAAGGGCTCGATCGGCAGATTCGACTTTTGAGTCTCCGAAAACATGAGGATGTCTTCTGATTAATTTTTGATTTAAGGATTGGGCGACGTCGTAAATATCGAATGCCCCGACTTCACTCGTCATCTCAGAATGGAGTAGAACTTGCAGGAATAAGTCTCCTAGCTCTTCTCGAAAGGAAGCTTGAATTTTTTCTTTTTTCAAATCTTGCGGTTCGATAATTTGATCCAGAACATCGAGCACTTCATAAGCTTCTTCAATCAAATATTGCCGTAAACTTTGATGAGTTTGAGCTCGATCCCATGGACATCCATTTGGAGCTCTTAACTGATGGACAGTTTGAATGAGTTGAGAAAGTTCTTTGAGTTGAGCTTCTTTTTGAGGCGTTTGGGATGGAGTCATGAAAAATGATTTAACATAAAATCTCCTTAAAAGTATTTTTTACGTTAGTGTACTTTTGAAATGGGTATTCCAAAAATAACTCAAGCAAATAGGGACGCGTTAGGAGAAAAAAAGCTTCGGCAGATATTAAAAAGGGCTCGTTCTTTCAGCTTTTTGGCTCATCTGGGTCCCTCTTCTCCGTGGCACGTAGATATACGATGGGTAAATCGGCCGCAGATGGCTCAATTCAATCGGGATTATCGAAAGAAAAATGAGCCTACAGATATTTTAAGTTTTCCTGCAATAGAAGTCTTTCGTGAGAAAGGGTTTTTAGGCGAATTAGTGATTTGTCTTCCTATTCTTCGGGCTCAAGCAAAGGCTTTGAAGCATTCTGTTGAATGGGAATTAGAAGTTTTATTGATTCATGGTGTTTTGCATCTTTTGGGCTTAGATCATGAGAAAAGTAAAAAGCAGGCGGCACAGATGGCTCAATGGGAATCTAAAATACTTCCAGCGATTTCCCCTGCATCTTGTTCCGGGCAACAGTTAGGCTTGATCCATCGATCCGGCTCAGGTATCTAAGAACGATGAGTTTAGAAGTAAATGAAATTCGAAGCCGTCTCTCCTACTTGCAAGAAAAGCTTAATTTCCTGCGAGGTTCACTTTGACCTAGCGGTCAAACAACGCCGTATCCAGGAACTTGCAGATTTTTCATCTCAAGAGGGCTTTTGGAATGATCATCGAAAAGCCCGCTTGCTTACACAGGAAAAGTCACGACTTGAGTCTGAGCTGAATCAATTTTTTGAGTTAGAGCGCTCTTTTTACGATGCATCTATTTTATTCGAGCTCGCTCAGGAAGAGAAAGATGAGGGGACTCTCAAAGAAGTGGGAGAAGCAGTCATTCAGCTCTCAGCGCAATTTGAAAAAGTTGAATTTCAGAAGATGCTTTCTGAAGAGGTCGACTCGAAGAACGCGATCTTGACTATTAATGCTGGAGCGGGGGGCACGGAATCCCAAGACTGGGCTCAAATGCTTTTACGGATGTATCAGCGGTGGAGTGAGGATCAGGGCTTTAAAGTCGAGCTTCTGGATGCATTAGTAGGCGAAGAAGCAGGAATTAAGAATGCAACTCTCACCATTAGTGGATCGTTTGCTTATGGATTGCTGAAATCTGAGGCAGGTGTCCATCGCCTAGTGAGAATTTCTCCCTTTGATTCCAATGCTCGCCGCCATACTTCTTTTACGAGTGTTTATGTTACTCCTGAAATTGATGATGATTTTGAGGTAGTCATTAATCCTACTGATCTGAGAGTCGATGTTTATAGATCCGGAGGAAAGGGTGGACAAGGTGTGAATACTACAGATTCAGCTGTAAGGCTTACTCATATGCCGTCTGGAATTGTAGTGGCTTGTCAGCAGGAGCGC
>CAIYTD010000261.1 GCA_903928955.1 Oligoflexia bacterium
AGATGGGGAATATTGACTTTGGAGGAGACCTCCTTTTTTCAAAAGAGGATCTCCATTCTGATTTATCCCTGATCACTGCTCAAACTTTTAGTATTTCGAAAAGAAATGCAGACATACTGCATTTGACTGAAAAGTATCAAGACCTTGGCTATGCTTTTGTGAATGTGATTCCCAAAATGAATTTCCATGATGACACTAAAATCGTGGATATTGAATATGACTTTGAAAAAGGTCATTTAGTTTATTTTGGTGAGATTAATATTCTTGGTAATACTAAAACTTATGACAAGGTGATTCGGCGAGAGTTGAAGATACACGAAGGCGAGCTCTATAGCGGGACGAAGATGAGACAGTCTCGAGAAAATGTAGAGCGTCTGGGGTACTTTGCTCCAGGTGAGGTTATTTTTAATACGGTGACTCCTCCAGGTAAGCAAGATATTTTGAATGTTGAAATCGGTGTAAAAGAACGTTCGACAGGAACAATTACGCTGGGTGCAGGTTATGGAAGTTATCAAGGGTTCTTTTTTACGACTCAGATTTCAGAAATTAACTTAATGGGGCGAGGTCAAACACTCAGTTTGGCAGCCCAATACTCTATTCAGCAGCTTGCTCAAAGTTTTAACTTGGGATTTACGGATCCTTATGCTTTTGACTCTCTTTGGTCTGCAGGTGCTGATATTTATTCCGTTAAGTATCCTATTCCCTATCGATGGACTACTGCAAAAAATGGATTTGATCTCCGCTTAGGTCATCCCATCGCTGAATTTACAAATGCTTTTATTACCTATAAGATAGAAAGTATTCAGGATCTTTTTCCAGATCCAGAATCGATGCCTGCAGCTGCTCTGGATTCAGGATTGTTATCTAGTCTGGTGTGGAGTGTGATTAGAGATCAGCGAAACAATCGATTTGAAACCACAGGCGGTAATTATCAAAGCATTACTGTAGAAACTGCAGGGCTAGGGGGAGACTTTCAATTTCTCAAAATGGTCGGAAATAATCGGTATTACCAGCGGATTGTGGGCGACCTCGTTTTTAGAAATAATATCGAAGGTGGGCTGATTACTAGTTATGGTGGGTCGATCATACCTCCCTCTCAAAGATTTTATTTGGGTGGGCCTAATAATATGAAGGGATATCAACTTTTTTTATTAGGACCTCTTGGAACGAGTTCTCAAGGGAACCCCATGCCTATGGGCGGTACAGTGGAATTCTTCTCGCTTTTTGAAGTTGAGTACCCCCTTTTGAAAGAAGCTGGAATTAAGGGTGTTCTTTTCTTTGATATTGGAAATACAGTAGACTCCTCGATTGGTAAGCCTTTTGTTTTTAAGGCAGATGCTGGTTTCGGGTTTCGTTGGTTTTCACCGATTGGTCCGCTGCGCTTTGAATGGGGTTTTCCGTTAGGGCCATTAACATTTGCTCAAGATGCGTCCGTATTTCAATTTTTTATTGGTCCGCCTTTTTGATGGCTGGGTCATTTGAGGGTGAATTTTTTTGCGCGCTGTATTGCCAAATTTTGATATGCCTAACCACTCGAGAGACTCCCTCTAATAGGGAAATAATAAAGCCATGCATTCCGTCTTGATAGGCCCCGTAATAGAAAAAATTTTTGAAAAACATAGCAGGGAAGGCAAAAAGGAGTCGAAATCCATTGGTCCTCGCTCCTTGGTTCACTCGATTGAGTGCTTCGACAGAAGTATAGCGATTCATTTTTTGAAGAAACTTTTCTGGAGTAAACGATGGATAATGTTCAATAGGCTCGTGGATCATTCCTGGTAGCGATTGAAATTGAGGGTACTCATGAATATCATTGATATACTGCACTCCAGTTCGAAGAAAAAAACGGTCTTGATAACTCGGGCACCAGATCCCATGGTGGATTTCTTTACCTAGGAGATATTCTATTCTTCGTACTTGATAGGCCCGTAGGGGGGGCCCCTGAGGGAGAGCCAGGAGTTCTTTGATTTTTGTTGCAAGTTCAGGAGTACAGCGCTCATCGGCATCCACCACTAAAACCCACGGATGGGAAGCTTTTTGGAGAGAAAAATTTCTTTGGTTTCGAAAACCATCCCAGGGTCGATGAAAAATTCGGATTTTGCTTGCCCAGGGTGCATTTTCGTTTTCACAGATTTTTAAAGTTTGATCTTCACTCCCACCGTCTACAACAATAATTTCGTTAGTCCAAATTAAAGAGGAAAGGCATCGCTCCATCGTTTGCTCTTCGTTTCGAACGATGATGATAGCAGAAACAGGTAGGCTCATCATATTTCACAGAAAAGTATCATATAATCTGGAAATTTCTCACTTATTTTTCCTTGAGGGAACTTGTATTTGTAAGTGGGGTGTGCTTTTCTGAGGATAATATTGTTTAATATTCTTTGACCAAAATAGGTCAGTACCTCAGGAGAGCATTCAATGAAGCCGATCAAAATGAAGACAATGTCTCAGAATCTGATTTTATTAGGAGCAGGGTTAATGATTTCAAATTTCAGTATCGCTTCTGATTCAGGAATTCGGATAGCTACAGTGGATATGCAGAAGGCTCTGCAAACGGTTGATACCGGTAAACAGGCAAAGTCTCAGCTGGAGCGAGAATTCAATGCTAAGAAAAAAGAACTTCAAACAGAAGAGGCTGCTATTAAAAAAATGACAGATGAGTTTAAGAAGCAATCCCTTGTCATGAGTGATGAAGCTCGGGCAAAAAAACAAGGTGCGCTTCAGGAACGGATTATGAAATTTCAAGAACTCACTGCGAGATCTCAGGCTGAAATTCAACAAAAAGAGAGAGATCTCACTCAGCCTATTATTATGCAGCTCCGCACAATTATTGCTGACTCGGCTAAAAAGCACGAATATTCGGTAGTTTTAGAAAAAAATGAAAATAGTGTTCTTTACTCTCAAGACAAAGATGATCTGACGAGTGAAGTAATATTGACCTATGATAAGAAAAATAAGTCAGAATAAACTGGATTGAGTAAATGCTGTCTTTTTCAGTTCAAGAAATTTTAGAGTGTGTGAAAGGCCGAATTGTTAATTTAACTGAATTAGGCGGTCAGTTACCAGAGATACAAATCTGTCGGCCCGCTTCTTTAGGCACTTCTCGGCTTAATGAAATTGCATTTTTCTTTTCCAAGGCATTTGCGCATGAGCTCTCTTCTGCTCTGCCTGGGGTATTGATTACAGGAGAACCCTTTGTTCCTTTTTTAGAGCAAGCGCATCTTCCTTTTTGGAAGCAGGCGGCTGTTATTGCTTGCCACGACCCCTATCTTGCAATGGCTTTAATTTCTGAGAAATTTGTTCCTCACTTGTCCTCAGTGGGTCATATTCCTCAAGAGATAAGGGCACACGCTGCACCTCAAATCCATTCGTCAGCAGTGGTGGGTTCTTTTGTTGAATTAGGGGACGGAGTGATTCTCGGGGCTCAATGTGTGATAGAAAGTCATTCTCGAATCGGAGCGGGTACCGTACTGTATCCCGGGTGCTTTATAGGTTCCCATTCTATTCTAGGTGAGTCTTGTGTTCTTTTTCCTCGTGTCACCCTATATGAAGGAACTCAGCTGGGAAATCGAGTTCGGCTTCATTCGGGTGCAGTCATAGGGTCAGATGGGTTTGGTTATGCTCCAAAAAGAGAAAACCGCGAGATTGTCGGACATCAAAAAATATATCATCTAGGCCATGTTATTTTGGGAGATGATGTTGAAATTGGCGCTAATAGCTGTGTCGACCGTGGGACTTTAGGTAATACTCGAATAGAAAAACAGGTTAAATTAGATAATCTTGTTCATATTGGCCATAATTCTCATCTTGCTGAGGGAGCAGTGATCTGTGGTGGGACATGCTTGGCCGGAAATGCTAGTGTCGGTAAATATGCCTATGTAGGGGGCTTAACAGGGATTGGAAACCAGGTTCATGTTGGGGATGGAGCGACCGTAGGGGCGTTAACCATGGTAACTAAGGATATTCCACCCCGGGGCACCGCTGTCGGAAATCCACAGCGAAATGATAAAGAACATTTTCGCGCTCACGCGCTTCTGAATCGCTTGCTCGCGGAACGGAGATCAAAATAATGGAAAATCCCTATCGATTGAATATTAATCAGATTCAACGGTTCTTACCTCATCGAGCTCCTTTTTTACTGATAGATCGAATTTTAGAAATTCATCCAGTAGGAGATTTGGATGCAGCTCCACCTGTAGCTCAGGTTGGGACGCGAGTGGTTGCATTAAAAAATATTACTTTTAATGAACCTTATTTTCAGGGTCATTTTCCAGGGTTTTCTATTGTGCCGGGTGTCTTGATTCTTGAAATGATGGCTCAAGCAGCTAGTTTTTCGGTTTATCCTAACATGGAAAAAGATATGGATCGTTTGTGTCGTGATTTTCAGTGTATTCTTGTAGGAGTGGATGGAGCTCGTTTTCGAAAGCCTGTTGTCCCGGGAGACAGCTTGAAGATAGAAACGCAGGTGACTAAGTGCCGGGGTAAACTCTGGGCATTTCAGTGTACGGTTTCTGTTGAAGGTCATCGAGTTGCGGAAGCTGAAATTTTGGCAAATTTAATTGCAAATTCGAATCCGGAGTTAAGATGATACATGCAACAGCGATGATTCATCCTGAAGCACAAATTGATTCTTCAGTGGATATAGGTCCTTGGTGCACGGTGGGGGCACGCGTGAAAATAGGACGGGGAACCCGACTTGTCAGTCATGTTGTAGTAGATGGCTGGACTGAAGTGGGCGAAGACAATGTAATTTATCCGTTCAGCGTATTGGGAGCGATTCCACAAGATTTAAAATATAACGGCGAACCCACTCAGCTGATCCTGGGTCATAAGAACGTCATTCGGGAAAGTGTGACTTTGAATTTAGGGACGGTTCAAGGTGGTGGAGTCACTAGAATCGGGAATGAATGCTTGATTATGGCTTATACTCATCTGGGTCATGATTGTATTGTTGGAAATAACTGCATCATCGCTAATTATGGTGGATTAGCAGGGCACGTCGTCCTGGAAGATTATGTTACCATCGGAGGGATGTGTGGTATTTCCCAGTTTGTTCGCGTGGGGAATCACGCCTATATTGGTGGGCAATCCGGGCTAGAGAGAGATGTACCTCCGTTTACCATTGCTCTCGGAGCTCGTCCTTGTCTGATCAAGGGGGCGAATATTGTGGGCCTGCGCAGGAGAGGGTTTCCTGGGGAAAGAATCCAGAAAGTGAATGAAGCTATTAAACTTTGGATCAGACCCGATATTCAAAAAGATGCATGCCTTCTGGATATTGAGTCCCAATATGGAGATATTCCTGAAATTCAAGCATTCCTCACTTTTATTCGAAAAAGTGAAATAGGTGTAGTTCGGTACTGAGATCCTTGGAAGTGATGAAAATTTTAATTTCGGCTGCAGAGACTTCCTCCGATGCTCATGGGGCAGAGCTTTTGAAGGCACTACGACTTGCACTTTCTGAAGAAGGGAAAACTTTAGAAGCCTTCGGTGTGGGTGGTCCTTGTCTTCAAGCTGAGGGATTGGATGTAGTAGTAGATGCACGAACTCTTTTGGTTATGGGTTTTACTGAAATTTTGAAACACATCCCCCATATTTTCCGTGCCCTTCGCCAGGTAACTCATGCTGCAGCTTTAAAGCAACCGGATCTAGCCATTGTGATGGATTATCCCGACTTTCATTTTCGTCTCGCAAGACGTTTGAGAAGGCTGGGTATTCCGACCCTCTATTATATTCCGCCTAAAGTATGGGCCTGGAGAAAGGGACGCATTCAGATTCTTAAGAAATTATTTATTCGGATTTTTTGTATTTTTCCCTTTGAGGAGTCGTTTTATCAAAAGTATAATATTCCGGTTACTTATGTCGGAAATCCGTTGTTGGATGAACTCCCACTTCAGCTTTCTTCATCAGAAGCACGAATAAAATTAGGGATCAACAAAACGTCCAAGGTGTTGGTACTCATGCCTGGGAGCCGGCCGTCTGAGTTAAAACAGCATTTAAGTCTTATGTTAGCTTCAGCCGCACTTTCAGCTCAAATGCTGAGAAATCAAAAATTTTTAAAGCAGCAAGAACTTTTGATCCTACTCCTTCCCTTTCCTGTCACGGTAGCTTTGGGAGCACTGGATGAGGAAGTGAATTTTTTTAGGGAAAAATTTACCGATTTACTCGATATTCGAATTTCTCATGGAAATTCTGCTGAATGCCTTCTTGCTTCAGATGCAGGACTGGTAAAATCTGGGACATCTACCTTGGAGGCTGGCCTTTTGAAGTGTCCTCATGTCGTTGTTTATAAACCGAGTCAAACCACTGCATGGATATTCCAACATCTCATCCGGTACCGAGGACCTGTTGGATTGGTGAATTTAGTTGGAGAAATGGATCGCAAAAAATATCAAACTGAATATTTAGTTCGCGAAATTCTTTGTGGTAGGGTTACTCCAAATGCTCTAGCAGAAGAGGCTGTGGAGCTGATGACGAATTCAGAAAAACGCCATTCCATGCTAGAAGGTTTTGATAGACTCAGAGAACGATTAAGCGGAAGCTTAGAGTACTTGAGTCCAAGTGCTTATGCTGCTCGAGAGGTGATTGAGTTAGTGAAGAGCCTTCGAAAGAAGCAAAAATAATGTGGGAAGGTACCATTATGGGTTTGGCTTCGACTTTATGGTCTACTGTTTCAGGGGTGACAAGAGAGGCTGCTCGTGCAGGAATTCTCAAGAGTGTAAAATTAGATTCTCGTGTGATTAGTGTAGGAAATATTCAAGTAGGGGGGGCAGGAAAAACTCCTTTGGTCGCACAGATTGCTCGAGAGGCAGAGGAAAGAAATCTTAAAGTTTGCATTTTGTCTCGAGGCTATAAGGGCAAGTGGGAGTCTGAAGGGGGAATCCTTTTTCCTGAAGATGGGCATGTACGGGCAAGTCTATCTGGAGATGAGCCAGCACTGCTACATGAGCTTTGTCCCCGTGCTTATATTGGGGTAGGGGCAAATCGAATCCGGCAATACTATGCTATTTTAAAAAAAATTCAGACTAAGATTGATTTAGTTATTTTAGATGATGGATTTCAAAACTGGAAAATTCAAAAAGATCTAGAAATTATTGCATTGACCTCAGCAAAGTCGAGGCAAGTCTTGTTTCGTGATGCCTTCAGCGCACTGAAATATGCTGATCTGGTTGTTTGGACTAAGGGAGAGACTTGTCCGAACTCAGGAGGTAAACCGGTGGTTCGGGTTAGGTATCAGCTTCCTCGAGCCGAAGGACTCGATCCTCTTTGGTTGGTCACTGGAATTGCTGATGGGCAATTTGCTTATTCTCTTGCTTTGCAATCAGGCTATCAGATTTCAAGATATATGTATTTTGCCGATCACGCTAGTTATGACAAAGCTGGTGTGGAGAGGTTGTTGCATCAGGCTTCTCAAGTGCGTTGTAAAATTGCGGTGACAGGTAAAGACTGGGTGAAGTGGCGTGACTTAGGGGTGAGTGCAGAGAGGGTGGTTGTGTTTGAGCCAGAATTAATATTTGAATCAGGAAAAGAAATTTGGTCGCGGATATTATGGGACGAGTCGCCTTAGTTTTTCTTCAAATCATCGGGTATCTTTTTTCCCTTCAGCCCAGAAAAGTTCAACTTTTTTTTGGGTCACTTTTAGGGGCGGCCTTTTATTATCTGAGAATTCGCTCTTCTATTGTACAGCAAAATTTATCTTTTGCTTTTCCCCATTCTTCTGAGAAACGAAAAGAAATTTTTAGATCAAGCTATAAAAATTTGGGTTGCTTGGTATGCGAAATTTTAATGGTGTTTGGTGGGTTGAAAAGGTTTGTTCGTAAAAATGTCGATATTTTGGGGCTTGAGCACATTCAAGAAGCAAAGAGGCAAGGACGGGGATTTTTTTTTCTTTCGAGCCATCTAGGTAATTGGGAAATCATGGCGGCCTCCGGTGGGCTGCTCGCAAAAGCAGATCTGATGCTGGTAACAAAACGCCTCAAACCGAAATGGCTTCATGAGGGAATCGAGAAAGGCCGTCGGAGCTGCCTCGTTCAGGGGACCTATGAGCCCAAGACGCTCCGAAGTATCTTGTCGCATCTCAAAGCCAATGGTGCTGTTGGTTTTGTTTTGGACCAATTTACAGGTGCGCCTGTTGGAGTGCGAGTTCCGCTTTTTGGTGTACCTGTAGGGACTTCTTTAGCGTTAGCGACCTTTGTCAAACGAACGGGAGTTCCTGTTTTACCGGTGGAAAATTATAGAAAACCAGACGGGAGATGGGCTGTAATTGTAGCTCCCCCCTTAAAGTGGATCACAGATTCCAATTCACATTGTGAGCTTGCACTGAATACAGCTCAATATGTATCGGTTTTAGAAAAATATATTGTTTCTCATCCTGAGCAGTGGCTTTGGATTCATCGAAGATTTAAAGGAGATCTGACACCTTTGCGGGTGGAAGAATGGAATGAGCCTCGCGTAAGAAAATAATGATTCAAAACTCATGTCGACATTCCTATTTTGATCTCTTAAGCTGAGAGTATGTTTTCACGAATAAGACTCTGCACGGGTGCCTTTATATTAATGAGTTTGAGCGTAGCCTGCGTCAGTGGATCGATTCGTCACATTTCATTCACTAATGAATTACCAACCGATTTACCTAAAGAACTTCAAGCTCGATTTGAAGTGAATGACTCTACATTACCTCTCAAGCCGCTGGCAAGTAAACAGATCTCTAAAAAAAAGGTTAAAAATCGCAAGAAAAAGAGCGAAAAGAGAGACGCCCTTGTGAAAACTTTTATTTATCCTCATCGAAGGCCCGCAAAAGACCCTATTTGGATTGGAGAGAAGCTGGTTTACAGTATTTCCTATTTTGGTATGGCGGCAGGGGATTTTTTGCTGGAGGTCATGCCCTTTAAAGCTATAGGGGGGCGAAAAGTTTATCATTTTAAGGGGAATGCGATTAGCTCAGCGGTTTTTAGTGTTTTTTATCGTCTTAATGACGTAGTTGAGTCTTATTTTGATTTTGATGGTGCCTTTTCGCATCGATTTCATATTGTTCTAGATGAGAGTAAGCAATCTCGAGATGCTCTCGAGCTCAACGACTCAGAAAAACAGCAAACATTTTATTGGAATAGATGGCATCCTAAGGATGGTCAGTTTGCTGAAACGAAATTATTTGCTCCCATAGCATCGTTTTCGCAAGATAGTCTTTCTGCTCTTTATTATATCCGCACAGTAGACTTACCTACAGGAACTTCAGTAACTATTCCTATTGTCTCGGAAGGCAAGACTTGGGAGGCTATCTGTAATGTGGTAAGGAGGGAGATGAAAGATACTCCTTTGGGACGGGTACAAACCATCGTCATTCAACCTGATACCAAGTTTGAAGGAGTGTTGAAAAAAAACGGAGAGAGCCTCCTTTGGTTGACCGATGATGATCGTCACATCCCAGTTCGGCTAGAGGCAAAAGTGAAAATTGGGACGGTAGTGGCGAGTTTAAAGAAAATTGAGCTAGGAATAAATCCGATGGCTGTGTCAGCTGAGCCAGAATCTAGTATACAGCCTGTTTCGCCTGAGTAGAGGTGGAGTTTAAAATGCACGATTTTAAGAAGATCTTAGTTCGCTCACCGAACTGGATAGGGGATCAGATTTTAGCTTACCCTTTTTTTCACTATTTGCGGGAGGCTTACCCTAGTGCTCAGATCACTGTGGTGTGCGTACCCTGGGTGGAATCGATTCAATTTAGAAATTTAGTAGACGAAGTGATTATTTTGCCAAAGCCTGCAGAACCGGATTTTTTTACTCAAATGAAAGTTTTTGAACAAATATCAAAAGATTTGAGAGAAAGAGGCCCTTGGGATTTAAGTATATGCCTTCCCAATTCATTCTCTTCGGCATGGTTATTTTTTCGAGCACAAAGTAAGAGAAGAAGAGGATATCGATCCGATGGTCGGGGGATTTTACTCAACGAACCATTGGATTGGAATCCAGCTGTTATGAGTCATCGCGCTGAAGATTTTATGCATTTATTGCCAAAGAGTATTCATCCTAGTAAGCTGAGAAAGCCAATTTTAGAGTTTTGGGGCCTTCCACCTCTGAATGATCTGGATGAAGGCATTCCTGGGGTTCTTGATTTTTTTGATGCTGAAAAGGCTTGGCCTCATGCTCATCCTTTGGATGCTCCTGCGGAAAATTTTTGGATCTTGGCTCCTGGTTCCACTGCTGAATCTCGGCGTTGGCCGCTAGAAAGATTTGCATCCTTAGCAGGTGCAATTGCCCGAGAGACGGGATGGAAAGGGGTCTTGATTGGCGGAATTGCAGAGAAGACTCTTGCTTCTCGTTTGGTAGAAGATCCTACGCTTCATCTCATCGATCGGACTGGACAAGGAAGCGTCGCATCTTATTGGAAGATGTTTCGAAAGGCTAAATTCTCGGTTTGTAATGATTCCGGTCTTGCCCATGTAGCTTCGTTGTGTGGTTCTCCCGTACAGGTTGTTTGGGGGGCTGGAAATCCAAAAAAAACAGAACCTATCGGGCCTGGGAAGGTACGCATTTTTTTTAACCCTGTCGATTGTTGGCCTTGTGAGAGCAATTCCTGCCAGCAGCCTTTGGATAGAAAATTAGAATGTTTAAAAGGAATTCATTCCGAAGACGTTTGGAAGGAGATTAAAGCTGGAATCCGAATCTAGTTCTGCATTAAAGAACGAAAATCTTGTTTTTTCACCCTGGGTGGATCTTTTGAAAGACCAACTGAATTGTGTAGTGGTTTGCCTTTCTCGTTCTTGGGGGGGGCTCGAGCAGGTTGCTGCAAATGACTCACTGGATTTGGGATCTTTAGGGCTGAAAATGCAGGTTCTTTGCCTGGAGGGCAGTCCTATTTATGAGAGTTTGTTGCATCGAACAGAAGTTTCGGTTCTTCCTGTTTCTTTTTCACCCAGAAATTATTTTGATTTAAAGTTGAGAAAGGAGATCTATGCGTTACTTTCTCAAGGGGTCAATTTAATTCATACCCATCAAACTTCATTGTTGGGATCGATTGCTCCTTGGCTTTGGAGTCGACCACGAGTTGCTCTTTTGGCGACGCGTCATATTATGAATAATCATAATAAAAAAGATTTCTTTCATCGGGCTCTTTATAGCCGTTTAGATTATTTAATGGTGGTGAGTCATACGCTTCGACGAAACGTTCTTCAAACTCATTCTATGCGGGAAAAAGATATTAAGGTAGTTAATTTAGGTTTGAACTTAGATTTATTTGATCCTGATAAGATTCAAGCCAATCAGCAAAGAATCGTTTGGAAAGCCGATCCAGACACTGTTGTAATTGGTCTTGTCGGACGTATCGATCCAGCAAAAGGCCAGGCAACTTTTATTAAAGCTGCTGCAGGACTTCTTAAAAAATTAAGAGAAGGTGAGAAATTAAAATTTGTCATTGTCGGCGAAGAAACTTTAGGTGCCACCGGCAATCATTTAGAGGAATTAAAAAAGATGGTCCTCCAATTTCGTCTTGAGGATTATGTTACTTTTGCTGGATATCAAGAAAACATTCCTGAAGTAATGAGAGCTTTTGATATATTTGTTATGCCGTCGAGGGAGGAAGCCTTTGGGTTGGTCGCTATCGAGGCTATGGCTATGGAATGTCCTATCGTCATATCAAGCGGAGGCAGTGCAGAGGAAATTGTCGGAAAAGAGCAGTTTGGTCTTACCGTTCGTCCAAACGATGCCTTTGACTTGCAGAGGCAGCTCCGTCATCTTTTGGATAATCCTCTGGAGAGAGTAAAGATGGGGCAAAATGCTCGAGAGCACGTGAAGGCAAATTACGACAGAAAAAAACGTATGATGAAAACTTTAGAACTTTATCAAAATGCTTTGAGAAGGCGGAGGGTATTGAAAGTATGAAATTTTTAATTTTTGGTGCAACAGGTAGAACGGGTACTGAGGTAGTCAAACAAGCTCTTCAAGAAGGGCATGAAGTGACCGTCTATATTCGAAATCCCTTAGAGCTCCCACAAAGTGATCGACTTCATCGAGTACAAGGCGAGCTGAATGAATTATCTAAAATCGAGCAAGCACTCCAGGGGCAAGACGTTGTGATCAGTGCACTAGGTCATAGAAGTCTGAGGCGGAGTAAAATGCTTACGGAGTTCATGATCCAGCTGTTACCGATCCTGGAGCGTTTGAGTGTAAAAAAATTTCTTTATGTTAGTGCTTACGGAGCAGGGGATTCTAGAGCCGATTATGGTTGGCTGAAGAAGATGATTCTCCTGAAAGGAATTTTAAAGAATCCTTCTGCTGACCACGATAGTGCTGAGAAAATAATTTTCAAGAGTTCCCTCGATTGGGTTGTTGCTCGGCCAGGTCAATTGACGGATGGAGTTTGTTTGGGGCGCTATCAAGCGAAAGAAAAATTTGGCCATTCTGCGCTTAAAATATCTCGTGCGGATGTTGCTCATTTTCTCCTTCAAGAGATTAGGATTCCTCATTTTACAAAAAAAGCGGTGGGCCTAGGGTATTAGCAGCTCGAAAAGAAGCGGTCATTCATGGCTATGAATTTATTTATAAAAAAAAGAATGATTCAGTTTGTAAAAAAATTCAGGTCTGAAACGGGACAGCTTCCTACTTTGAAGGATTTAAAAAATTCTGGATTTTCAAATGATGAAATTGCACTAGGCATTAAAGAAGAAGTAATAGAGCAATTCTATGTGACTCTTATTTCAGGATCAATAGTGAAAGCGTTCAAGATTAAGCTTTAGATAGAAAGCCGATAGCAGCTCACATGGCGGAACAGGATTGATCTTCCTGAGCTTCGAGTGGAGTTTTATCTAAAGTCTTTATAAAACGACTTCCCATGTCCCATCTTTGCTTGAGATGATATTCCTTGATTGCTTCAGCAGATTTTAGATTTCCAGTGTCATCGTAATACTGTGGTAGGTACTTTTTCAGATCTTCTTTAAATATTTGAATCAATGCATTTGAGGCCTCTGTCTTGACTTCTTCCGATCCTGTGTCGATCTGTTGAGCGAGAGTGTAGATGTGTTGTTCTGGATCTTCTAAAAGCTTTCCAATACCGTCTAAAAAGTTAAGAGAATAGAGGGCGCAGTTTTTGTCACCGTTTTCCATTTGGATATTGTGCGATGCATGTATCAGAGGGATATTGCGATCTACGTGTAAAGATAGTTTTCCTCTATAGAGTTCTATGTAGTTCTGGTCTTTTGGAGCAGAATTTAGATCGTCTATTGTAATAGCTTCTTTTTCTGCAAGTGCGAAGAGTTCAGGATGAACAGATTTTCTATATATTTAATAGAAATAATATCCGGGGAAATTCCATCTGCGATTGATGTATTTATAGTAGTTTTCACCGTCCCAAGAGTTGATAAAAATGGAGGCTAATATTTTATGGTTCTCTGGATCAGAAATATTCACAATAGTGGTTGCATGATTATCTTTGCCCATCGGAAATAATTGGAATTTGTGATGGGTACTAGGGTATTTTTCTTTTAAATTAGAAAAGAATGAAAAATATTTTTGGTTTTCCCATTTATTGACGAAATGCCGAATTTGGTAAACATCCAGATTTTCACCTACGTAAACATGGGGATGTCGTTGTCTCAGATCTTCTGCTCCTAATTGACTGACTTCTTTTATTGTGCCGCTATCGTAAAACTTCGAATTAGAAAATTCATTGCGATACGGCATGGCATGCCCCATTAATGTATAAATTCTTCCTTCATAGTAATCAGAACCTTCCTTGTCCGTTTTTTCTGAAGTCAGATCTGGGTGATTATCCGTGAATTTTAGGGTTGCACTACTTCGAGATAAGTAATTCCTGATTGCTGGAGAAGCAAAAAAATATTTTCTTAAATCCTAATGATTTTTTTCAGAAAGTTTTAAGAGTTCGTGCAGTTTTATTTTGTGTTTTATTTTGAAGTCTTTGACAGCACGAATAAATCGTTCGCTAGTGCTAGAAACTGCCTGTTTCGAGAATTCGACCTTTCCTGGGTATCCTTTGTGTGCGCGACGATCCTCGAATGGATGCGAGAATGCCGAAAGAGGTAGGATGAGCGCTGACAGTAAACTTAAAAAGCCTGCTTATGCACTTTTAACCTATAGTCTATAATAGTAAAACATGGGGATGGAAACTAAGTACCCGAAAGCACAATTGGAATTTGAAGATTGGTTTGCCACAGAAGAGCAATGCGCTGACTACCTGAGAAAGATTCGCTGGCCTACGGGATTTAGCTGTCTGAAATGGATGGGAAAAAAGGCATGGGAACAGTCGCGAGGGCGTCTCACCTGCCAAAAGTGTAGGTATGAGTGTACCGCGAAAACAGGGACTTTTATGGAGGGAACAAATCTATCGCTCCGACTGTGGTTTCGAGCGATCTGGTGGCTTGTAAATCAAAAACATGGAGTTAGCGCAGCTGGACTTCAAACTGGACTGGGATTAGGTAGCTACAAAACTGCATGGCTCATCCTACATAAAATTCGGGCAGCGATGGTTATTCCAAGCCGCAAGCAATTGGGCGGAATAGTAGAAGTGGACGAGGCTTGCGTAGGTGGTAAAAAAAGGGGGCTAAACGGTCGAAACCGTAAAGCTGGACCAATGATTATTGTTGCAGTTGAAGTACCTGAAAATACTTCACAATTAGGGCGTATTCGAATGAAGCATGTTGACTCAAATTCAAGCGCATGCATCCATCGGTTTGTGCAGAATAATGTAGAAAAAGGTTCCTATTTAATGACGGATCTCTGGGCGGCCTATCGCAAGCTGGAAGACCAGGGCTACAAGGTTACTCAAACAGCGGCATCACGGATCAAGGAAGGCGACGAAGTATTGCAACATGTGA
>CAIYTD010000262.1 GCA_903928955.1 Oligoflexia bacterium
AAAACTTTCCGTCTAAAGCATCTTTGCAAGTAGCAAAGATGGCTTGATCCACTCGTTTTACCATGCTCGTCAGTACAAACCCGGGCTTCACCCAGTTTTGATTAGAATCTACTCCAATTGCAAATTTTTTTTTCTCTTCTGCAGCATCAAAAATGCCTGTTCCAGAGCCCCCGGCTGCTCCAAAGATCACATCTGCACCTAGCTCATATTGAGCAACTGCAAGCTCCTTTGCTTTTGCTGGATTATTCCAAGAATCGGCTGTCACTCCAACAAAATGAGAAATAACTTTGATTTTTGGATGAATCCACTTTGCTCCCGCAAAAAATCCTTCCTCAAAACGCCGAATAAACGGGATATCCATACCTCCAATAAAGCCAATCGATCCAGTTTTAGAAATTTGGGCAGCAATGGCTCCTACTAAAAAGGAACCTTCAATCTCATCAAAAAGAAGAGAACGCACATTAGGAAGATGGATTTCGGAATCTACGATGGCAAATTTTTTCTTTGGAAATTGGAGAGCAGTTTTCCTTAATGCATCTGCTTCGGAAAAACCCACTGCTAGGATTAAATCAAAATCTTTCTGAGCAAAAAATCGAAGCATAGGAGCAACTGCATTATCGTCTGTGGCTTCCACATATTTCAAGAAAATTTTAAGCTCGTTTTTAGCCCTCATTGCTCCTTGATAAGCGGAAAAATTAAAAGATTTGTCATCTTTTCCTCCCTTATCCAAAACTAACCCCACTCGAAACTCAGCAGCATGAGATGGAGTTTCAATGAGAATGCTAAAACAAATCCCTAAAACGGAAAGCATCCTGATTAAGTGAATAAATATTTTCATTTAGTCCTCACTTCATCGCACATCCGAGGCCCCGGCTCAACGGCTATCACAAAGCGTTTTTATCTCGTGGTACAAAAAACCCTTCCTATCAAAATTTTCTTGACACAAATATTGCGTGGCGTTAGTTATATAGTCTGATACATATACTCAAAGATGCTTTTCAAGATGTGAGGGAAAACAATTTATTATGGAAATGGTTCATTTCATACCATCTAGTCAGCGACGCTTAGCTCTATTGGCAGCTCAAGCAGATACTGCTCCTGCGCTCATTTGCGGTGCAAGTGGAACAGGTAAGGGGGCGATCGCGCGCTGGATTCATGCAAATGGACCTCGGGCCGCACGTGTTTTTCTCGCAGCAAAACAAGACAAGCCTCTCTCAGATCAAATTTTAAATGCTCAAGGGGGTACGCTCATGATTCCAGAAATAGGCGAATGGCCTCTTTCTGAGCAAAAAAACCTCCTAACTTACTTAAAAACACGGTCCGTATCCCAAACTGATAACAACAATATAGCAACTCTTGCGAACGTTCGAATTATTTGTACGACAAGCCAGTCTCTCGAAGGAAGGGCTCAAGGGGGGCTTTTTAATATGGAGCTTCTCGAAAAGCTGAATATTTTTCGAATTGAAATGCCACCACTGACTAAGCGTACAGACGAATTTAGCGATATAGTGCTTGGAATTGTAGGAGAAATCACAAGGGAACTCCACAAGGAACATATTCGGACTCTCTCGGTAGAGGCTTGGAATCGACTGAAATCCTATGATTGGCCAGGCAATTTGCGCGAACTAAGAAATGTACTTCGCCTTGCGGTGACCACTTGTAAAGAAGATGAAATACATACGACCGATTTACCTGATTTTGGATATGCACGCATTGATTTTCGCGCTACGAGAGAACAGTTTGAAAAAATTTATATCTTGAAACTATTAAAGACCTTTGACTGGGAAATTGACAAAACCTGCAGACTCACTCGAATCGATAAGAGCGCTCTGCTTTTCAAGATGAAGCATTACGGGATCACGCTGAATAGGTGATGATCTCGTAGCCACTTCTGGAAGCCACCCCCTATATCCCCCCAAGGCTTCCAGAAGCGGTCCCTTAAAATGAAATTCAGTAGCTGAACTAAGCCGCTACTTTTTTTTCCTGGCGACTCTGCAGAAACTGATTCAAACAGTCTTTGCTACAGAAATAGATCGTACGGTCAGATCTAAATAACATCGTCTTAAAGTCGCTTCTCTTCTTTTCGACGCCACAGACGGG
>CAIYTD010000263.1 GCA_903928955.1 Oligoflexia bacterium
AAACAAAAGTGATGAATCCAGCTGGCCAAAATCCAATCACCCTAGAAACATTCGATGCACCAATATTTCCACTTCCCTGAGTAGTCAAACTCTTGACTTTAAAAAATCTGGCCACAATAAGACCAAAAGGAATAGATCCCATTAAAATTGAAATAAAAAATATTATTCCTTGTAAAAAACTTTTTGAAGATAACGAAAAAAATAAGAAATTTAACACAACTTATTTCCTTTTTTTTGTAGACTTTTTATGTCTGACAGAAGCTGAATGAACAACCTGAATTTGCTGCAGTCGAAACCATAAAATGCCTAGAGCTACTAGAAAAATTACAACAGATATAAACTGACTCGTCGAAAGAACATCTTCAATGACAAATCCACGAATGAAATCACCTCGAAATACTTCGATAATGCTCCTAATAATTGGATATGCTAAAAAATAAGTGAGAGCCACCTGCCCGTCAAAAGATTTTTTCTTGTAAACATAAAGTAATCCAATAAAAAGTATAAATAGCGCTCCCGCCTCATAAAGCTGGGTAGGATGAAGTGGAATTCCTTGGTACTGACGATCCACTAAATCAGAATAGAGCCGAACTCCGAACTGTGTTCCTGTTGGTTTTCCATAGCAGCAACCTGCTGCTAGACAGCCAAACCGACCAAAGACATGCGCAATCACTAAACCCGGCCCAAGAACATCCAGAGTCTTCCAAATCGGGAGTTTATGTTTATTGACGTACCAAATTAAAAATGGAATAACTAAAATTGGTCCACCTAAAAAAACTAATCCTCCTTCCCAGATTTTAAACATATCCATTGGATGACTCATAAAGTCACCAAAACGAGTAATAATAAAAAGAATTCTTGATCCTAGAAATCCAATCAAGAGGCACCAAAAACCAAGATCTAATATTTTTTCGACATCTAGAGAAGATTTCACACAAAGTCTTTTAACTATTGAAATAGCTACTAAAAATCCAATCGCAATCAAAAATCCATAGGTATGAATGGGGAGTGGTCCAAAATTAATGAGAATTGGATACATGAGAGTGAGATTCCTTTTTAATTGATAGCGAGCGATCACGAGACAATACATCTAGCATGAGTATCCCGACACCTATACAGATAGCCGAGTCTGCAACATTAAACGCTGGAAAATGATACGACCAGTGCCAATGAAAGTCTAGAAAATCAACGACATACCCCATGGTTAAACGATCAATGAAATTTCCAACAGCACCTGAAATAACCAACGAAAGCGCAGCTGAAAGTACCAAATCCTGAGCTGGGACTTTTCTAAAAACATACGCAATAGAAACCAAAGCTGCAATAGGTACAATCATAAAAAAGGGGACTCTAAAACTAGGATCAGCTTGTGACAAAATTCCAAATGCTGCGCCCTTATTTTGAACATAGGTAATATTAAAAAAGTTTACAACAACGGGAATGGACTCTCCTAATATGAATTTTTGAACAACAAAATATTTAGTTAACTGATCCAATCCAATAACAAAAAAGGAAATGAAAAAAAGCATAAAATACTTAAACTTCTTAGGATTTTTGGGTGAATTTTTTCTACGCGCACGCTTCATTAGATTGCCTCCACGCATCTCTGACAAACACCTAAATTTAACTCTACTTTACCTATATTCTCAGTATAGATCCGATAATTCAATTCCTATGTTGATAGATAGACCTCATTCTCATCTCAAAATGATAGGCTGATCACAACGACAACAACAAAGATACCTACTTAAAACATCCTCCTGCAACAAGATGATTCCTGAATCCTGAAGATTAGAAATAATCCAATCATTGGCTTGAAATAAAGATTGCCCCTCCATTTCTGGAAAATCAACCGTATACCTACCCTGATCATTTATAAGTGAATCTATTCTTAATCCATACAATAAACCTAACTGATAGTCGTCTCTATTCAGTCCTGGATTGATCAACACAGCACCTGTGCCGCTAGCATAACCCATCTGATCAGATAGTATGATCATCAAGTTTTTGAGAAAAAAAGGATGCTTAACATAATGACGATGAAGTACCCCTCCTTGAAAGTGAAGTAACGGGAGTGAGTGCTTCTCAAAACCAATAAACTTTTCAATAGCCTCTTGAAAAATCTGAGCCACTATCCAGATTTCAGTTCCATCTAGTGCAGGCACTTTAATAGCCACATAATCCCATTTAGAATGAAGAGAAATTCCTAAAGAGAAAGGAAGCACCCAAGGATTAAGAGTCTCTACTAGAATACATACCCGCACGGCTCCTTCATTTCTGGAAATTTCCCCTAACTCCGGGAAAGCCCAAACAGATTCGTTAGTTAAGTCAAATTTAACATAAACCGAACGACTCTTTTTTTCGACAAATTTGATTTCAGATAAAATACAGGGAGCTGCACAAGTAGGACACCACTCTACCACCTGATGCACTTGACTCAGACGATTCGATTTCATTCCTTAATTCCTTCGAAATTAAAATGAACTACCATAATAAACATCATACCTATTCTTGACAGATATATTCAAATACTACTCCCCCAGAAGTTCGCGTGATAACCCCAGGCAAAAGGTACCTTCTTTATAACAATTCCCCTTAAATTTCATAGCATTATTCAACAATTGTACAGATGAAGCGGTTTATGATAAAAAAATTTTCTAATGAAGACTGTCACTTTACTAGGAATTACAATTTACACTGCCATAAGCGTAACTCCATCCTCAGCAAAAATAAGGCCTACCTCTTTTTTTAAACTTAAAAATATCGAACCCACAGTAGTCAAGGATATTACAGGAGAAGCTACCTTAACTCTTCAGCAAACTCTTCCGCTGACTGCAGAAACTTTTTCTATCTCATTTCAAGATGGAAAATTAACAGAAAACATAGAGTTTTATCAATCACCTCGTTGCTATCTCCATTTCAGGCAACCCAATCCACTTTATCAGGCACTCTCAGCGGGACAAATTCTAAAAGTAAGCAAAATTGATAAAATATACATGAATGGGTCGGTTCATGTCACATTTTGGTTTGACCATCATTCTTCTATTTCAGATCTTGCTTGTATCACAAACTATAACCATAGTATTACTCAAGAAGAGCTCAAAAATACTTTAGGAAGTACATTCAGCTTATCTTTCACAAATTCTATTGAAACAGAAAATTTCTCAAGTCAAAATACTTCGCATCAGTCCACACGAGTTATTCTGAATGACTCTTAAATAGTCTTACTAAATATTTGAGTAGTGGGCGCACGCGCAATCAGCCTTGCATCAAAAGCCATACAAACATTTCTTAAAAAAGGGCGACCTTTCTCTGTTACTCGACAAACTTTCCCTTCAAATTGCACTAAGCCATCACTTTCTAATTCTGATAGCCTTTCCTGAATAGTTTGTAAGTGATCAATAAATTCCCCTTCTAAAGCCCAGTTTGTTTCTAAACGAGTCATTAAGTTTAAAATATGCCTTCGAAGAACTTCATCTTCATGAGATAATACATGACCGCGAAAAATAGGAATTTCACCTTTTTCAACTCTTGCCTGGTAAGTTTCAATCAGTTTTTCATTTTGAGAAAATACAGACCATGCATCGCCAATAGCAGAAACTCCTAGACCAATCAGAGGAGCTACCTGCTTGGTTGTATAACCCATAAAATTTCTATGCAATTTTTGAGTTCTAGCAGCTTCCCAAAGCCCATCGGTTTCTAATGCAAAATGATCCATTCCAATCTCATGATAACCATCTTGCTCCAACATTTTACGGCCTAATTCATAAAGAGCTCTTTTTTCATCCCCTGAAGGAAGATCAGCCTCTGTAAATCTCCGCTGACCCGGTTTAATCCATGGGACATGCGCATATGCATAAAAAGCGATACGATCGGGCCGCAAACGCCGAACGGCTTGAATGGTTTTTTCAATACTATTCAAAGTTTGAAGTGGGAGACCATAAATTAAATCATAATTGATGCTGTTAAAACCAATACTACGGGCTTGAGTAGTTATTTTTTGAACTAACTCTTCAGACTGAACACGACGAACAATTTCCTGTACAGCTAAATCAAAATCCTGAATACCCAAACTAAGCCTTTTAAAACCAAGCTCATATAATTTCTGAAGATGTTGAGGTTTTGTTACGCGGGGATCCGCTTCTATAGAAAAATCGATAACATTGGAAGTATTTGCTAAAATTAAAATACCCCGAACCAGAAGAGCTAATTCTTCAGGAGTAAGAAAGGTTGGAGTCCCACCTCCTAAATGAATTTCACTCACTGTTATTTTTCGATTGAGCCGGGACACATAGAGTGCCCATTCCTTTAATAAAGTAGTAACGTACGAACCTGACACGTTATGATTTCGTGTAATTCGTGTGTTACACCCACAGTAAGTACAAAGACTTTCACAAAAGGGAATATGAATATAAAGAGCAGCTCCAATTCCTTGTTGTTCACTTTCATCTAATGCTTTAGAAATACTGTTTATCCATTGAATTTCAGTAGGCGTATCACTCCAATAGGGAACGGTCGGATAACTGGTATAACGCGGCCCAGGAACATTGTATTTTTTCAGCAAAAATGACGATGAATTCATCCTACAACTCCAGGAAAAACCTCTTTTTGAAGCTTGAGAAATAAACGCACATTCGCTTCTGGCGTCTGAGGCAGAATTCCATGACCTAACCCACAGATCCAACCAACGCGCTTCTCTGCAGGCAATTTTTTCACTGAATCAAAGACAATCCTGATACGACTCTCAAGCTCATCAGATTGAAGAAAAAGCCAATTTGGATCTAAGTTTCCTTGAATTGCCCAATTCTGTCCCCATTCCATTAAAACTTTAGATAAATCATGTTTCCAATCTATTCCTAAACAAGAAATAGGCAAATGAACTAAATGTTTCCAGTAATGAGGCCCAGTACCTTTCGAATAATAAACTACAGGAGTTTGAGGATTCCTCATCTTAAATTTTTCTAAAATAACTTCTAAAGATGGAACGACAATCGTCCTAAAAATTTCTTCATCAAATTCACCTGCACAAGTATCTAGCACCGCCACAGCATCTGCGCCAGCATTTGCTTGAAGACACATATTTTCGACCAATAGTTCGCAAAGTTTTTCAAAGAAACCAAAGAATCTACCGTCTTGAAGGCCACACCTAGCTGAGTCAAGTTGCCCCTTATGGCTTCCTTCGACAGCATAACAAAATAAAGTCAATGGGCCTCCGACAAAACCAAGTAAACCTTTGTCTGAAGGTAATCTTTTTCGAATCAATTCAAGAGCTTCAGCTTGAAAATTTAGCCCTTCTACAAGTTTACTCCCAGTCTTAAGCTTTTTAAGGTCCTCCAATATTCGAAGGTGCCAGCTCAACTGAGGACCTTCGTCATAAGTTAAACCCATCCCCATGACTTCGAGCGGAAAAAGTAAATCTGAAAATAATATAGCCGCATCAAAACCAAAATCTCGAATAGGCCCTAGAGTAGCTTCACAGGCAACCTCTGGTATTTTACAAACATCAATAAATGAATACTGTTTTCGAAGATTTTGATAATGAGAATGATAACGTCCAGCCTGCCTCATCATCCAAACAGGTGGCCTTGCAATATTTTGCCTTAAAATGGCTTCGCGAAATAAATTCATATTAATTGATATCCTATTCCTCTCACACTCTTAATCACCTGAGGTTGCTCCGCGTTCAATTCCACTAAACGCCTCAAACGCATAATAAAATTATCTACAGTTCGAGGCGTAGGAAACTCATCTTCAGACCATACTTGATTCAAAATTTCATCTCGACTGACTACTAGTCCACGACGCTCAACCATGAACTTCAACAAGGCAGTTTCTTTATGAGTCAAAGAATAAATTTTTCCATCAGCTTCAGCTTCAAATTTTAAAAAATGCACTTTCGCGCGTCCAATTATAATTGGAATATTACTTCCTTCTAAACTTCCCGATAAATACTGAGCTCTTTTAAGTGCATTTTTTAACCTCAACATGAGCTCTTTCAAATGGAAAGGTTTAACAATATAGTCCTCAGCCCCTAATTCAAGACCCCGAATCCGATCTTCTGGAGTTCCAAAAGCAGTCAGAAAAACAACCGCAGTGGATGGCTGTTTTAGCCTTAAAAGTTTAGCTACCTCAAAACCAGAACCATCTGGCAAATGGACATCTAATAATGCTAAATCAAATGTTCGACCTGAAATTTGGAGCTCGGCATCCTCCTGAGTTGTTACCCAGACTACTTCAAAATCTTCTTTCTGGAGGCGCTCCACTAACGTTGAACCTACGTTTTTTTCGTCCTCCACAAGTAAAAATCGAGGCAAAGATCGATCAGCCATTGGGTTTACCTACTCGAAACCCAAGCGAGACTTCAAAACCAGATTGAAAAGTAAAATGACTCCATCCACCCATTCTTTTCATCAGCACCTTAACTAAATAAAGTCCTACACCCGCACCTAGAGAAGCAGGACCTTTTTGAAAAATCTTTCCTAATTGATTCGCCGTACCTTGAAATTCCTGACCATCATCTTTTAGAATAAGGGAGATACTATTTTCTTCCAATTGAGTTGAAATAGAAATTTTAACTCGATCCCTTTTTGAATGTCGAATGGAATTTTCTAATAGATTCTTAAAAATAACTTGTAAAGCAGTAGGATCTGCCTCAATCAGCACATCCTCGATTTTAGCGTTAAACTCAACTCTATCATGATAATCATTCATCCAAGACTTTAGAAATCGGTCAATCCATGGTTTAATTTGAAGGGTTTGAATATAAACAGGACCTCCACCTTCGATTCGCGCTAGCTCTAAGGTCCTTTCCACCTGAGACTCGAGTCGCAAAGTATCTTCTAAAAGTCTCTTGAGTAAATTTTTCTGAGCATTTTCTTCAGAAAGATTATCCGCAATAGATTCAGCTTGGAGGCGAATGCTCGTTAAAGGTGTTCTCAGTTCATGAGTCACAGAAGCGAAAAATACCTGTAATCCTCGAGCTCTCTTTAAATCACGCCAATAAAGCCAAAAGAGCAAAGCTGTACAAGCAAGCAGCAATCCAAAAAATGTCGCAGACTCCCAATAAAGCATACGCTGAGTATGGTGCCACTGTTTTTGCGTTAAGTCCGCAGCCCATCCTAACTTACTTTCAAGTTCAGCAATCCGTTTTGCCTGTGTTGAAAGAAGCCTCCCCCACCATCCTCCTAGCAAACAAACAACTGCTAGCCAAAAAACCTGCGCAATCAACATAAAACGCAGCTGACGATCAGGAGTAGAATTCTTTACTTTTCTTAAATGCATCTATCTTTGCTCCAAAATTGCCTCTCCCATCAGCTCTACTAATTTTTGCGTATCGCATTCTCTATGTGCCGTGGAGAGAAAGGAAACTTCATAAGCACTAGGTGCCAAGTAAATACCTCTATCTAAAAGGGCATGAAAAATTTTTGCATAAATAGATTTATGTGCGGTAGGCGTTTCTAATTGCGATCGGATCGTATCATCTTCTGTTTCTACTTTTCCAAAAATAATCCAAAAAAGAGACGCAAATCGTTGAACACGCATTGGAAATTCTAATTTTTTGCCTAGTAATTCTAGAGCGTCAGCTAATTGTTCTGTATCTTTTTCTAAGCGCGAATACGGATTTTCCCGCTTGAGTTTCTTCAACATTGCAGCGCCCGCTGTCATAGCAACAGGATTAGCACTTAAAGTACCTGCCTGGTAAACAGGACCCTGAGGTGCAACCCAATCCATCAGATCGGCGCGGCCACCATAGGCACCTACTGGAAATCCCCCACCTATCACTTTGCCGTAAGTTGCTAGATCAGGCTCAATTCCTGCTCTCTCAGCCATCCCTCCTAAAGCAACTCGAAAACCAGTAATGACTTCGTCAAAAATCACTAAACTTCCATGACTTCGCGCAATTCTAGCGACATCCTGTAGAAAGTTTCTTTTTTGTAGAAGTAAACCATTATTTGCAGGAATAGGCTCTACAATCACCGCAGCAATATCTTGACCGTGAATTTGAAAAACCTTTTCGAGCTGATTCAGGTCATTCAGTGGTACCACTAAAGTCTCTTCAGCTACTCGAGCAGAAACTCCGGCACTATCGGGTGAAGCCATTTCAGCCAAACCCGAGCCCGCACGGACTAACATAGAATCTACGTGGCCATGATAACAACCATCAAATTTAACTATTTTCTTACGCCCAGTTGCCGCTCGGGCAACGCGTAGAACTGCCATAACAGCTTCAGTGCCAGAATTCACAAAACGCACTTTTTCTAACCAAGGCAGGATCTGAACCATCAACTCAGCAAGCTCTAATGAATAGGGCTCTACTGTACCGTATGACCAACCCCGTTTGAGTGCCATTTGAACTGCTTCCAAAACTTCAGGTTCTTGATGTCCAAAAATTAATGGACCCCATGACATACAAAAATCGATATACCGGTTGCCATCTACATCTTCTAATTCAACTCCAGAAGCAGACTGGATAAAACGAGGAACTCCTCCCACTCCCCGAAACGCCCGCACGGGAGAATGCACTCCGCCAGGTACAATGCGTTGAGATTTTTGAAATAAGTATTCTGATTTTTCTATTTTCATTCCATGCTCCTTAAATAGTTTCGAGCAAACCGAGCCCCATAAGTAATAATAATGGATGCTCCAGCACGAATAAAAGCTGTCCAAACTTCTACATGGGCAGCTGGACCATTCATTAGCCCCTGTTGAGCAAGAAGCTCAATGGCTGCGTATTCTCCACTCACTTGATACACTGCCCAAGGCTTTTGAATTTGCGAAGACAACCGAGAAAGTACGTCTAAATAGGGCAGGCCTGGCTTTACCATCAAAATATCTGCACCTTCTTCTAAATCCCGCAGAGAGCTCAGATAAGCATCTTTAGGCGACGCAGAATCAATTTGATAGGTAGCTCTATCCTTTAACTTCAGATCACCTTTAGGTGCTGAATCAGCAGCAAGCCTAAAGGGACCATAAAATCGAGAATGAAATTTTGCAGAGTAACTCATAATGAGTTTATGATTCAGTTGAGAATCTTTTAAAACTTTTCGAATAGCCGCTACCCTGCCATCCATCATGTCACTTGGAGCCAAGCAGTCAGCTCCTGCTTGAGCATAAGATAAAGCGAAATTTGCAAGCTCCTGTACGGTTGCAGAATTATCAACATGATCCTTTTCTGGACTAAGAACTCCACATTGTCCATGAGTAGTAGATGAACAAAGACAAACATCTACAGCAATAAAAATATCATTTCCAAATTGCTTTCGAATTTCTTCAATTTGATACGAAGTAAATGCAGGAGAGAGCTGATTTTCACCTTTTTCTACAGGCACTCCGAAAAGAATAAACTTTCTAACTCCGGCTTCAATATCTTTTTCAATTGTTTTAAGAACTGTTTCAGGAGTATCACGGAATGTTCCGGTTAGCCCAGGAATCATCTGTTGTGAAGTAATCCCTTCTACAACAAAAAGAGGCTGAATCATTTGCTCTACAGAAACTCGGTATTCTTGAACTAACTCTCGAACTGCACGACTTTGGCGTAAGCGTCTTAAATTGATTGATGTTGTTTGATCCATTTTCTCCACTCCTGTACTGACGGAAAGATTACGCACATAATTCCTTGCTGCTGTAAATAAGCCGCTGTCTTACCCGGGCCACAGGCGTGAACAACTGCTTCAACCAAATTCTCCTTTAAACCAGCAAATTGAGACCCACTACTCCAAAACACATAATTAGAGCTTTTGAGCGCTTCTTTACACTCAACTGTATAAGAATGCGCCAGGACATAGGTTGGACAAACTTGCATTCCTTGAATTGTCCACTCTCGAGTTGCGTCTTCATGAGTAAAGACCATCCATTCGGACAAAGGTGGCAATTGCAAAACTTTTTCTTGTAAAGTAGATTGAAGGAATTCAAACCCTAGTCCTTCTGCACACCCTTCGACCCAAATTCCTTGTTCAGCCAATCGATACCAGCTCGCTATACCGGACGTCCAAACTCTAGCTTCTAGAAAATCTTGAAAGGGAACTCCATTTAAAGCTCGAGAATGAGCGACAAAAAATGCCAAAGTTTCCTGCTTCGGACGGCTATTGAAAGCACTATTAGGATCAACGGTGGCCTTCGATTTCCAAAGGCTCCCATCCCAAGCATTTATTTTTGCCGTTTTGAAAGGAGGTACTTGCCATCGAAGCTCATTCACAGCTTCTCCATCACTCTTAGTCCCACGAATAAAAAGCAATCTCCCTAGCTCTTTTGCTTCAATCGAAGTCGCTCCAAAACGCTGATGACACCCGCCTCCCCAATCTGACAATAGCTGCCTTTCAAGGCCGACTTCATAGACTGTCTCGGGATGATTCAATTTTTTGAGAAAACTTTGTGTTCGCTCATCCTCCAGACGACACTCTATTGCCAAAGCGCCCTGGCCAGGAGCTGCAGGAGACTCGCTTAAAGGTAAAATCATCCAACGCACTCCCTTTAACAGGAACCGGAGCTCTTCCTGCCCCCTCTTATCGGCAGAGAGACGAATTAAACCTGCAAAGGCTAATACAACCGCATCTAAATACTGAGGTGACTCCTCAGATTCGTGAACCCGACTCAATCGAGTATTTACATTTCCTCGAATTTCCAAAAACTGAATTTCAGATTTCCTAGGACCTTTTTCACTCACATGAGGCAATGCCCGAGCCAAAAATTTTGGAATATTTTCTAATCTTCGAGGAGAAGAGGTCCCAATCTTTAAAGTTTTTCCAGCTTTCATCCTAGCAAATACAGCAGGTCCAAACAATATAACATCTCTTGGATTAGCCCGAATGGGAATCGCCGCACAGACAAAACTGGGTGGCCTTTCTAAGCTGAGATCCTTCATGGAATGTACAGTGAAATCCACTTTCCCTAAGCGCAATGCTTCATCCAACTCAGCAACAAAAAATTCTTTTCCTTCAATATCTTGAAGGGATCGATCTAAAATTCGATCTCCTCGAGTTTCAATTCCAACTAGCTCAACCCTCAAGTCCGGATGATGCTTTTCTATTTCCTGAGCAACCCAGCTACTTTGTGCCCAAGCCAATAGTGAACGCCTTGTTCCTAATTTTAATATGAATTTCATGGTGAGTTTCCTCAAGATATTCAGAAATTAAACGAAGCAAGCCAAATCTTCCCAACCATGGGGAATAGATAATGAAACGCCTAAAGCTCGTAATTTAGCTCTTTCTTCGCAAGCGCGTTCAGCCTGCATAAGTTGAGTAGACCGTGCGATCCCCAATGCATTTTGTAGAACAAAGATATCATCCAAACAATGAAATTGAGTCAGCGAATTCCATATTCCACAATCTTTTCTTAATCCACCTAAATGCAAGATAGAACTACCATTTACTCCGCCT
>CAIYTD010000264.1 GCA_903928955.1 Oligoflexia bacterium
AAACTAATAAAAAAAATTGTCTTCAGAAAGTGAATAATATTTTTTTTGCTATGCTGAAGTGTAATACGGCAGATTAGATTTGCTGTGATAGCATCAAGTTCTTGTAGAGAAAATGAGCTCAGTGCCCAGGCTGAGATGAATAGACATTGTCGGAATATTCTTTTTCCTTTGGGCAGTCCCATGATTACGAGTGGTTCGGGCTTTAATTTTTTTAATTCAACTAATAAAAGTTCTGGACAACTTAAACCTGCTTTCTTAAATCCATCTACAAAATGAGATTGAATTTTATTATCATTAATGATTTTTGTGGGGAGAAGAAATTTAAAAATAATAGGGTTAAGTGCGAAACTTATTCCTAGTCCAGTGGTTGAAAGAATTATTCCTCCTAATGTGAGAAGGATTAATTCCGTATTCAAAGAAGCATTAAAAAATTGAATTAGAAAAAATATTGATTGAACATATGTAATTAAAATAGAGATAAAAAACGTGCTTCCGAACGTGCAAATAAAAATGGATCGCATAAGAATTCTAATAATCTCTTTTTGACCTTCTTCTGGGGGTAGGATTTTTTTTTCAAGAGAAGATTGGATTAAAAAAAGTAAAAGTATAGCTAGAATAGAGCTGCCTCCAATAATATGTGGGTATACTTCTCGGATTTTAGATGAATTAAAAAAGAGGCTCAGCTCGAAAAGTATGAATAAAAGATTTGCCATTCGAGTCTTTTCTATTTCAAGATGAGGATCCATTTTGCGTTGGAAATAGTCAGCCCAAAGGGCATACAGTACCACTGGAATGGCAGATAGAATTACTATTGCTTTTGCACCGGTCGCTAAATGGATTTCGGGTTCCATATTGAAATATCGGTGTTTTCCTGGGATTGATAAAGTATGAAGCTCGTTCATGACATGTTAGCTGGCCACAGACTTTCTTTGGCTCGTTTGATTTCTAAAGTAGAAAATCGTGATAGTGATTTGTCGCTCATCATGGGTCAAATCTATCCTTATACTGGAAAGGCAGAAGTATGGGGAATAACAGGGCCTCCAGGAGCGGGAAAGTCCAGTTTAGTGGACCGATTGGCTGTTCATTTAAGAGCTGAAGGGAAAAAAGTTGCCATTATTGCTGTAGATCCTTCTAGTCCTTTTTCAGGGGGGGCGATTTTGGGCGATCGAATACGCATGCAGCAGCACTTTGGAGATCCTGGTGTTTTTATTCGTTCACTCGGAACTCGCGGTAAGCATGGGGGGCTTTCGCGCGCTACAAATGAAGTTGTTTTGCTTTTAGATGCTGCAGGATTTGATGTTATTTTGGTGGAGACAGCTGGAGTTGGCCAAACAGAGCTAGAGATTCTTCGCTTAGCTCAGACAGTGATCGTAGTTTTGGTTCCTGAAAGTGGTGATTCTATTCAGGTCATGAAAGCTGGACTAATGGAAATTGCTGATGTTTTTGCGGTGAATAAATGTGATCGGCCTGAAGCAGATCAGTTGGTACGAGAGTTGGTTACAATGATTGGGATGTCCGCTCATGATGAAAAGAGCTGGATAGTTCCGATTCAAAAAACACAGGCTCTTCATGATTTGGGGATTGAAAATTTGCGACGTGCAATAGGAGATCATCAGCAATATTTAACTCAAAGCGGCCATCGAGAAATGAGAGCAAGGGAATTTTTAAAAAATGATGTTATTCATATCTTGAGCGAAAGACTCAATCAAACTGTCCTTCAAGCATTTGAAACAAGTTCTGGTCAAGAGTTACTAGATCAGCTTTTTAAGCGAAAAATGGATCCCTATCGTGCTGCTGATATTATTTCTGCAGTGTAATTGACGGGATACGTTTTAACTCTCTGCAGCAAAAAGTCATTTTTATTATCTGACTAAAAAAGTCTAAAGTTAAACTCTTACTTGACCGAATAAATAAGTGATAGGCGCGTTATTTACTAGAATGGTTCTTTAAACGATGCGTCATGCAGGGTACAGCAAATCCTGCTTATCATTAAACAATGATTTCATTTTCAGCACCGAGCAACTTAGTTGGATCGGAGTCTGAGGATGATTTGTGGAGGTATGTATGGGTCTTCGTATTGCAACTAATATACAGTCGCTTTCTGCTCAGAGAAATTTGGCTATTAATAGTGCCGCGCAGAAAGATTCGTTAGAACACTTATCGTCGGGGTCGAGAATTACTAAAGCTGCAGATGATGCAGCAGGTTTAGCGATTTCTGAAAGAATGAAAGGACAGATTCGATCTGTTCGTCAAGACGTCAGAAACGCAAACGACGGTATTTCAATGATTCAAACCGCAGAAGGTGGAATGAATGAGATTGGAAATATTCTGACTCGGTTTCGTGAGCTACATATTGAAGCGGCTTCTGATACTATCGGTGATGTTGAACGAGGATTCATCGATAAAGAAGTTCAGGCGCTTAAATCTGAAATAACTCGAATTACATCTGCGACTGAGTTTAATGGAAAAAAACTCTTGAACGGAGAAGGTGGAGCATTAGATATTCAAGTAGGAACTCAAAATAAACCCGATGAAGATCGGTTTTCTTTTGATCTAGCAAAAACTGGGGTCACACTGAAACGTTTAGGGATCTCAGATATTGAAGTAAGCGATAAAGAATCAGCGAGAACTGGTTTGGATAAAATTGATAACGCTACTAAGGCTTTGGTTGAAAACAGAGCTGAATTAGGCGCACTTCAAAATCGTTTAAGTTCTACAATAAATAATTTGAATATTTATTCTGAAAATCTTTCTGCTGCTAATAGTCGTATTCGTGATGTAGATATGGCTTCTGAAACAGCAGACTTAGCTAAGAATAATATTCTTACCTCAGCAGGTGTATCGGTCCTCAGTCAAGCAAACCAAAATAACATGATAGCACTAAAACTTCTAGGATAATTAGTGCCTGGGAACACCAGATCGGAGGAGCGGAAATCCTGCTTCTCCGATTTTTTTTTATCCACTCTGTAAATGCATAATTGTTAATATTAAAATCTTTTTTCATTTTTTGACGCACTGAGCCGATAAATCTATTGTAAGTAAGGGGTACCCCCCTGAAATGGTAAAATAAAGACGTCTGCCGACTGTATCTTGCTGTTGCATGAGGCTGTAATCCGCTCATTTTTTAGGTTTTAGCCGCTGCCTTTTGTTTCCAATTCATTCCAGACGTTACAAATGAAGAATGTTTTTGAGTCATTCTTCTGAATGAAGGAGTAATTCAATGGCCCTTACTATTGCAACTAATATTGAGTCACTAGAAGTGAGACGAAATTTAGCGCATTCAATGGAAGATATTGGAAAAAGTTATGAAAGATTATCATCTGGTCAAAGGATAAATAGGGCTGGTGATGATGCCGCAGGCTTATCGATTGCAGAGAACCTTCGAGCTCAGATTCGATCGATGGCACAGGCTGAACGTAATGCAAATGACGGGATTTCCTTTGTGCAAGTTGCTGAGGGCGGTATGACTGAAATTAGTAATATGATGATTCGATTGCGTGAGCTTGGGATTCAAGCTGCTTCAGATACAGTGGACGATCGAGAAAGGGGGATTATTAATTTAGAGGTAAAAAGTTTAGTTTCTGAAGTGGATCGTCTTGCCAATGTTACTCGATTTAACGAAACGCCTCTTTTAAATGGTCAATCTAATAAAGGAATATTAGAGATTCAGGTCGGAACTGGAAATAAGAAAGAAGATCGAATTCAACTAGACATCAGTTCTATGGATGTTCGTGCATCTAATTTGGGAATAGATGGGTTGAGCTACAATTCTATTGATGGAGCTCGAGATGGACTTGCTAAAGTAGATGACGCGATGAATAAAATTTTTACGAATCGAGCTTTTTTAGGAGCTATACAAAATAAGCTTCAGTCAGCTGTGAGAAGTTTGGATGAAACCAAAGAGAATTTGACTGCCGCCCATTCTAGAATTGCAGATACAGATATAGCCGCGGAGACGTCAGAACTCCTGCGGGGAAATATTCTTCAAGCAGCAGGCATTTCGATATTAGCCCAAGCGAATGCCAATCCAAGCCAAGCCTTGAAATTACTCAATTAAATATTTTCGGGATGAATTGCCCCCGCCCCTAGAAGTGCCGAGCTTTTAGGGGTTTTTTTTATTAAATAAGAGGACAAGAATAACCGATCATGGAATGAAGGGGAAAGGGGGGAGATCCAGTGAAAATTAATCCACTCCAAGGAGCCGTAGCCTATACAGGTCCAGTTCGAGAAAAAAAAGAAGGTCATGAATCTGGACAAGAACAATCAGGTAAGCACTCGTCTGGCGAAAAAGATCAGAATCCTAAAAATGGAGATACTCCTGACTCAGGTTCTCAGCCAGAGCGGATTGGTTCTGCCATTGACGCATTTCACGCAGATGTTCTGACTCAGGAAAACGGCTTAAGCGCAAGTCTTGAAGGAACAGGCCCAGGTCTCAGGGTTATTTTAAAGGATGGTTTTGGCCATATTATTCGACAATTAACGGGGGAAGAATTTTTGAAACTGAGAGAGGCAACTCCTTCCGTTGTCCGAACGTGTGGGAAAATACTTGATCAGAAACTCTAGAGCCGTTAAGTCGAAAGGAGATGAGTCTTCTTATCGTTTCAGATCTACACATATCAGGGGCAGATGACCCTCTTTACTTTTCTCTTCTCCTTATTTTGAGGGAGCGAGCTGTTGCAGGAGACATTGTTGTCTTGGCAGGCGATCTCTTTGACCTTTTTATTGGCAATAAACCCATCTTTATTCAGAGGTATTCTGATCTTTTTGCTGCACTATCTGAGGCAGGTAAAAAAGGTGTGGAAATACATTATATTGAAGGGAACCATGATTTTCTTATCGCTTCTGCTTTTCGGGGGATTATAGGACTTACCGTTCATTCTCATGATGTCAATATTGAAATAGAAGGTAAAAGGTTCTATTTGGCGCATGGTGATACCGTAGACTCAAGAGATTATGCTTACCTTTTGATGAGGGCTTTTTTTAGGAGTCTTTGGATGAAGGCATGGATTGGTTTAACGCCTGGTAAATACTTGGATAAAATTGGACACTCTATGAGCCGAAAGAGTCGCAGAAAAAAGCCAGTCTCTTCCTCTTCCCTACCTCTTCATCGCAGGGAGTATCTTCGAAGGACGTATCGCAGTTATGCAGCCGAACGGTTGGCTCAAGGATATGATTTTGTTATTTTGGGTCATTGTCATGACTTGGATGAAATGTACTTTAATATTGGAGACCGTCTAGGACAGTACATTAATGTCGGATATCCTCGAGTACATGGATCTTTTCTTTCTTGGACTCCAGGGGACGAAAAAGTGCAGCGTGAAAAATTGCCAGAGTAGAGAGTTTACAGGAGGCCTGCCATTTCTAAAAGTTCGCCTGCGTTTTCTAAGCTTTTTTGAGTGAGTACTGGCCCTGTGAGCATTCTTGCTAGCTCTTCTTTCCTTTCTAGATGCGAAAGTTCAATAATTTCTGTCAGGGTGCGTTCTCCGCTAGTAGATTTTCGGACAACAAGATGATGATGAGCAAAAGAGGCTACTTGGGGAAGGTGTGTAATGCAAATAACCTGGTTAAACGTCGAGACAGACTTGAGTTTTTTACCCACTTGAAAAGCAGTTTGTCCGCCAATTCCTGTGTCAATCTCGTCAAAAAGATATACTCCAATTCCTCCTTTGTCCGATATTACTCTTCGTATGGAAAGCATTAATCGAGATAGCTCTCCTCCGGATGCAATTTTACCTAATGGCCGGGCGGGTTCTCCGCGGTTCGTTTGAACGAAAAATTGGATCGAATCTCCTCCTAATGCGCTCCACTCTTGCGGGTTTTCTTTAGCATGGAGTTCGATGAGAAATTTTGCTTCTCCCATTTTTAAATCTTTGAGCTCATTTGTGACTGAATCCGCTAAGGATTCTGAGATTTCTTTTCTTTGTTGAGAGAGAATTTTGCCTTTTTTAAGTAGTTTCACTACGGATTCTTCGAGTTCGTGGGTGATCGTTATTAGGCGAGCTTCGCTTTCCCCAAGGAGTGAAAATTCATTTTCAAGTATTTTTAAATTTTTTAATATTTTTTCGATGGAACAGCCATATTTTCTCTTTAGATCGGCAATGAGTGAAAGTCGATCTTGAACTATTTGAAGTCGTTCAGGATCGAGGTCAATGGTTCCTAGATACCGATTTAACTGGAGTGAAACTTCCTCTGATTCGGCAATAGCTCTTTCCAGGGATTCTGTCATGAGAGTAGTGCGGTGATCTAAGAGATTCAAAGCACGGAGTTTTTGAGTCGCTGCATGAAGCGCTTGAATCACTCCATTTTCATCGGATTCTAAAATTTGTCTGATATTTTCAGCGGATTGGACTCTGACTTCAGCCGATTGGAGTAATTGTTTTTCGTTTTGGAGGTGTTCATCTTCGTCAGGAATTAATTCTGAATTTTGAATTTCATCCATTTGAAATTTGAGAAAATCAGCCCGTCGGATGCGTTCACTTTCAACTTTTTCAAGTTCAATTTTTTCTTTGGTAAGTTGTCGCGTTTGCGCAAAAATTTCAGAAAAGGCTTTGGTCTGCTCAGTAAGATTTCCATACCGATCTAAAAGTTCCAGTTGGGTATGAGATTTCAAAAGGGACTGATGTTCGTGCTGGCTGCAGAGATCGATTAAACCTTCACAAAGGCTTTGAAGTGTCGAGAGTGTAGCTAATTCCCCGTTGATAGAAATACGGTGACGTCCGGCTCGATGAACGGTTCTTTTAATAAGAAGAAGCGTAGAAGTGGCATCAAATCCTCCTTGATGGAGTCGAATGTGAATCCAGGGGATATCTTTGATATCAAAAATTCCTTCGACTATTGCTTCATCACATCCGGATCGTATGAGCTCAGCGCTGGCACGGCTACCCAAGAGAAGAGAAATGGCTTCAATGACAATGGATTTACCAGCACCTGTTTCTCCAGAAATAATGTTTAGCCCGGGTTTGAAAGAAATTTCTGCAGAATCGATAATAGCAATATTTTTTATGCGTAGAACTTGCAACATTAATCGCGAGCTCCAAATTTTAATTTTTCTCTTAAAAGACTAAAATAGTCGCGAGTAGGAGAAGAAATAAGTTGAAGTGAATGTTTCTCAAATTTTTTAATTTTTACAATATCATCCTCTTTCATGTCAACAGCATCTTGCCCGTCCAGGGTGAGGAGGACATGTCCAGGACGATGACTGAGGCAAAGTGTGACTTCTGATGAGTCAGGAATGACTAATGGCCGAAGCGTTAAGCTATGAGGGCAGATGGGTGTCATGACAAGTGCAGGAACAGAGGGTTCTACAATAGGACCTCCTGCAGCGAGGGCATAGGCTGTTGATCCTGTAGTAGTGCTCACGATAATGCCATCTCCTCGAACATTGTGCACCCATTTCTGATTGACCCAAATTTGGATTTCAATAATTCGGGCTATGGCTCCTTTTGAAATCACGGCATCATTGACTACAGGACCTTGGAAAATAACTTTACTTTTTCTCTGGAGTGTCACTTCCAAGAGCGCTCTTTCATTAATGGTAGGTGGCGTGCCATTTAATATAGATCGAAGCGATTCAATTGCCTCTTCCCGCTTGATTTCAGTCAGAAATCCAAGTTGTCCCATATTAATGCCTAAAACAGGAACACTTCGATTTTTCATTAGCCGCGCGATACTCAGAAAAGTACCGTCTCCTCCTAAAACAACGATGAGATCACAGTGATCGACCAATTCGGGTTTTGGGATAATATGGATGGATCTTTTCTTCTTTCCAAAGCCGAGCGTTCTGGCTAGATCCTTACCTAAAAGCTCGCTTTCGCTAGCAAAATAGATTTGGATTCCATTTGAAAGGAGAAATTCAGCAATCTGGGCAGCAAAAGAGGCAGCCTCGGGTTGATGATGTTTAATAACGAGCCCAATTTTCTTCACCTGAAACTTAGATTTTTTCATGATAACAAGTAAACAATAAGCAAAGGATAAGCTCTTGTCATTGGATCTATTTCAATTTTCAGAAAATAATTCTAGGACTGGGGGGGCTATAACCGGACCTCTTGCCTATCGCATGCGCCCTCAAACGTTAGATCAATTTGTAGGTCATGAGTTAGTGCTTGGCGAGGGGAAACCCCTGCGCCATTGGATTGTGTCAGACCGCCTTCCTTCTCTTATTCTTTGGGGACCGCCTGGATGCGGGAAAACAACGCTAGCACAAATCATAGCCCGTCAGACTCACTCTGACTTTGAATCTTTGAGTGCAGTACTTTCGGGAGCGAAGGAAATCAAAGAGGTGATCCTAAGAGCAAAAGAGTTGCGGCGGATGGGTCAGCGCAGGATGATTTTATTTATAGATGAGATTCATCGGTTTAACCAATCGCAGCAGGATTTATTGTTGCCCTCTATTGAAGATGGAACTTTGACATTAATTGGAGCTACAACAGGAAATCCTGCTTTTGAACTAAATCCAGCTCTCCTTTCCCGAGTGAGAGTGATCCGATTGGAGCGACTGACTTCTTTAGATATTCAAAAGACTATTCGCAGCGCTCTGAAAGATCCAGACTGCGGTTTAGGAGGTTTTTTAAGTCTTTCTGAGGAGTCTATTCGATGGTTAGCAGATACTGCGGAGGGAGACGCTCGCCGGGCATTGACTGCTCTGGAAGCTGTAGCACTCTTTGTAGGTCATCAGGGGGTTAGTGCTGATTTGGGATTAGATCAGGTTCAACTTGCATTAGAATCGACTTGTGCGCCATCTGGCGAGGACCATTACTCTATTATTTCAGCTTGGATTAAGAGCATGCGAGGCAATGATCCTCATGCTGGATTGTATTATTTAGCTCGAATGCTTATTTCTGGCGAAGACCCTCTTTTTATTGCTCGGAGATTAGTTGTTTTTGCTTCAGAAGATATAGGGAATGCGGATCCTCGCGCCCTGCAAATTGCTCTTTCAGTGAAAGAGGCAGTTGAGTTTGTGGGAATGCCGGAGGCAAGGATTTCGCTTGCTCATGGAGTGACTTACTTGGCTACAGCTCCTAAAAGTAAAGCAAGCTATTTAGGAATCACCGCAGCGATGGAAGAAGTCGAGCGAACAGGCGCATTGCCCATTCCTTTTCATCTGAAAAAAGGAGAGGAAGTAAATCGCTCTCATTTGCCCGATGCTCTTGCTGGAAAGAGATTTTATTGTCCTCAAAATAAGATCGACTGATTGAAATCAGTGTAACACCCAAGCATCCTTTTATGGTGAACACGAATTAATAAATCCATCTAAGTCTAAGTTCGTTGGAAATTCACCAGGGTTCGTGCAAAAAATAGTTTTACATTTAAACTGTGAATATAACGGTAAAAAGACAGGGATTTGGATGTTGGGAGTCGAGATCGTGGGGTCATTTAAACAAGGGCCGTATGGAATACAGTTTATATTTGGACCGCTTAGGCCGTATTGGATTTGCCCTGCTGGACAGATGATCTGCCTGCAGGAGAGCCTGATTCCATCCCACTGTAGGTACTCTCCATTGGACGTTTTACAATCGGGAATACTCAAGTTCCCTCCATTGGTAGTAAAGGGCCCGCAAGATGACATTTGACTACTGCTATTCAGCGCGATTGTAAGATAGACGTAGGGTGTGATTGTTTGATGTATCTTGTTTAGTAGAGTATTGTCAGATAGCGTGAGTTGTAATTCTCCTTGAATAATTTTATTTCCTTGAAGATCATTAGAGGAAAGTGATCCCAGTGTAATGGAAGATTGGGTTATAGTGTAGTTGCCTAATACAGAGTTCACTCCTATTAGAGTCGGATTTCCTTGTGGGTTAGGAATATTGAAACTAATATTCTTGTTTGTTTGTCCAATAGACAATGTAGGTACTGTTCCATTTATAGTAAATGTATCGATGCACGTTTGATTTGTGGAGTTGATATTGGATAGAAGAGATTTCACATATAATATATTTTTTATCGCATTGCCATTTTTAATTAAGTTTGCTGTAATTTGTGTAAGTTGGGTAACGCTTAAAAGAAGAATAGATAAAACGGAACACGATATCATTATTTCTATTAAAGTAAATCCGTGATTCTTTGTCGGCATTCTTAAAGTTTAATCTTTTTTATGCTAAAAATCTAAAAATCGACAAACTTATTTTTAATGACTGGATACGATTTAAATTCTTCTATTTCAAGCGGACATATTGTCTATGAAGAAATGGACGTCTCCAGATGAATGATTCTGTATAATAGTGGATAAAGACGAGCGTTGTTGCAATAGAAGTCAGTACACTATACTTGAGGCTTAAAGATTGCATTGAGTAAGCAATAGTAATAGTAAAAATCGGACATAACCAGAAGACTTTTATTGGAAGTACTTCCAGTGCTTTATAGAAAAAATTATATCTTATTTTGTCATTCCTATTTTGGTCATGTGTCATATAGAAAGCGTAGGCCGTAAAATCATGGATACATTGTGTAATGAAGGTAATAAAAAACGGGTACCCAGAGAAGTAGAAAAAGAGGACCGAAGCTCCCATTCCAAGATTTCCAATAGTATAGGTTCTTCCGCTTTTAATGCGTATGTCACTGAATACACGATAAGTAAGGACCGAAAATGTGATGAAGGATCCAATAGCTAAGGGTTCCAAAAGCCACTGAGGATGAAAGTAATTATCTAGCAGCCATCGAAATTTTGTTAAACCTAAAAGTGCGTGTATAAATAAGCTGAGCAAGATCCCGTTCCATCTCCATAGGGTTAGTCTTGCATTTGTTATTCCTGTTAAGAGGTTTGCCATGTTAAATTGTTGGAGCGTGAAATGAGTCGCTGTAGTTATTTCCATTAGAATGGCAAGTATAAAAGCGTACTGCCCGGGACCAATAACAATTACGAATAGAAAAATGATCGGAACTGGAAAAAGTAGGTACTTCTGATAGAAGCTCAAATAGGAACGATCCAGGAGGGATAAAGTACTTCCAATAATATGCGGGTGACTTAAGAAGAATCTTAAGGTAGGAACTGAGTTAAAGGAGTCGGGTAGGACTTTCCTGAGATGGGAATTGAAAAATAGAATATCAGCTGAAACGACAGCTACTGTGGCTGGGATCAAAAAATAGGGCAGATTCAGAACGTTTCTTGATAATTGTATTTGTGGATCTTGCGCAGCGGAGGTCAATTGCATGATTTTAGTACTCATTTCGCATTCAAAGCAATTTTATCATTATACACTTAAAAAATGAAAAAAAAGCATTTGTACCCATTAGATTTGAATTTTATTCTATTTTACCCGACCAAAAGTGATCCACGATGGCTTGTGTTGACATTTATTCTCTGCTACGTCATTTTTGCGTTGAGTTTTTCTGGGTTTAGTAGGGGATTTGATCAATTTTTCGCAAGCGTTCTCACTTGTTTGCTTTTTGACATAGTTTTTTTGTTTTTTAAAAGGACTTCCATTCTTCCTTTGAGTAGTCTTGTGAGTTCATTAGGACTATTTTTACTTTGTGATTCGAATCTAGTTTGGATTTATTCTCTCATTGCTGCAATTAGTATTAGTTCAAAGCATCTAATTCGAATTAGTCATCGGCACATTTTTAATCCTAATAATTTTGGAATAGTATTTGGGGTTCTTTTTTTTCCAAATTATATGACAACTGTAGCAGGCCGATGGGGAGGGTCTCTGTTGAGTAGTGCTCTAATTGGGATTTTAGGAGTTGCTGTAGTGATTCGAGTGAGGCGCCTACCTTTAGTCATTAGCTATGCAATAACTTTTTTTGCTGGGGCGTTGGCACGTGCGCTCCTTTTGAATCGCCCGTTCTTCACTGTAGCCGCACCGATCACTGGGGCAGCTTTTCAGCTCTATTTATTTTACATGTTGACTGACCCAGTTACTACGCCTAAGGGCTATAAGAATCAGGCTATTTTTGGAGTGGGTTTGGGATTCCTGGATGCGTGTTTTCGCTTTTATCAAGTGAAGTACGCGCCTTTTTTTAGCCTTTTCTTAATGTGTGCTGCTTTTTCATTTATTGAAGAAGTCTGTAGGACCGTAGAGCGAGACCGTCCATGGATGATAGAGAAATTTTCTTTTCGGGGGTTAAGTCATGAGTTTGAAGCGTAATCAAAGGTTATTCCAGATCGGATCTGGCCTACTTACTCTTGCTGGGTGCTTTCCAATTTGTGTTGGTATAACCCTTTACTTTCGATCTATGTCAAAATTGAGATTAGATCATTGGCTTAGTATATTTTCTGGCAATTCCTATTCGAACGGTGATTTACCTCTGGTGGATGAATCAATCTATGTTTTAAGTCATATGGGATATACTAATTTGATTGCTACTGGCATCACTTTGGTGACTGTCAGTATCTTTGCGCTAAGAAGGAAGCGATTATGGGGCTGGTGGCTATTAGCTTTTCTCGTCCTATGGGTTGGACTGAACGACTCTGTTCTTTCAGTCTGGCAATATCTTAGAAATCAAAAATCAAATGTCTATTTTCCATTTCCACTTTTTCCCAGTACATTGGGAGTTTTCGGCCTCATTTTAACTCGAATCAGTACGAATTGGAGGCAGGACGGCTGAGAATGAGCCAGCTGAAATTACTGCCAAGAGTCACTTGTCTTAAACGGATTTTACTGGATCCTATGGACTTCCCATTTATAAAGATAATGGCTGGAACTGTTTTTATTATTTTTCCTTTTTATATCTATCTAATTTCTAGAGTCAATTTTTCGATTTCGCTAGCAATTATTTATCTTTATGTTTGGAGTCGATTTTGTGGCTCCTACTTGATTGTGATTCACAATATCATTCATCGGCGAGTATTTAGGACAAAATATAATTGGCTACAGGAATTATTTTCTGCGATTGCGGCTCTTCTATTCACAACATCTAAATACTTTTATTTTGCT
>CAIYTD010000265.1 GCA_903928955.1 Oligoflexia bacterium
CATGTTATTCTAATTTACATAGATTTAGTTGCATCTCTTTTTTGCATATAATATTTACAGCTGCCCAATTTTTTGGGAGAATTAAAGAATGATGACTTTTCTAAGTAAGAATGGAGAAGCTTTTGGTCCTTTTGACGAAAAGCAGTTTCAGGAATTAAGGATGAGTGAAGAGTTTAAGAGTTTTGATTGGATTTGCACAGATCCAAAAAAAGGATGGAAACCCCTACATTTGTCAGCTCCCCCAGCTGTTCCTGTTTTTGAGATTTTAAAACTACAATTAGATAAGACTTTCCTTGTTCTTTGTCATAATCATAGAATTTTGGTATCTGGAGTTTTACAAGACGTAAATAGTGAAGGGGCTACTCTAGGAAAAATTTCCAGTCATTTATCCCAGTCTATGCCCTTATTTAGAAGAAATTCCAAAGTAGTATTAAGTATTCTTGATTCTGAACAGGGACAATCAGAAAATATTCAGGCAACAGTAAACTACGCAATAAAAAGCGGAAAAGCCTGGAGTTATAAGCTACTCTGGCAAGAGTTTCCCCTTTTAATTTCTAGTTTTGAAGCGCCCAGATAATTTATTTTCCTTTTTAATGAATTTTTTTGCTTGAATTTTAGCCCAACGGATTTGCTCTGGGCTTAAAGTTTTTGTCTTCGAACTTTGCTTTAATAAGTTGAGATCTATAAAAATACTAATATCTTCATTTTTATTTAAATAAGTCATTTAGTGTTTATACACTTATTTTGAATATTAGTCATTAAAAATCCATTCTCATCCGACCATAATTCTAAGTCGTCTTCAAGCCTGGTATGTGTGATTTTTCCCCATTCAAGGGTTGGTAATCCATTGCTATCATGAGAAATTACTTCATTATTCTGAACAATGGGAGACTTTAAGCTTCTTCTTCTGTGAATAATATCTGTTCCCATAGATTCAAACAGTTCAATTTGAATGGATTGGCTGTTTTCAAAAGCATCGACCCACTGCGCTAACATGCGCCGATTCAGAAAAGCTAGTTCTTCGTTGATTCTATTGACGATTGCTTTTTGGATTTCAGGAATTTTTTCTGATAGGCTTGAAATTATATTAAAAATCTCTATTTGATTCGAAGGAATGCCTAGCCCCAGTTGAGTTAATAATGTAGCTGATTTTTCCTTTTCAATAAAAAGCTCATTGATTTCAGCTTGTAAAGCCAGAAAGACTGGAGAGTGCATCCATTCATATCGAATGTTGATAGGCACTTCAGCAGAGGTTAAAAGAGAGTAAAGGTTTTGATTTTTATTCCCCTGATTTCTCTTCCAATGATAAAGCCATTGATAGGCAGGGTCGTAAGTTTTTCTAAAATTTCTTAACGCTGTTAATGCTTCCATATAGTTACATTTTTCAGCTAGAGCTAGAGCGACGATAATAGGAGCTTCTGGATGAAAGGTGTATTTCATATTACCAGTCATTAAATTATAGGCTGTTCCAACTGCTTTGCTCGTGTTTCCTTGAATCAGGTAAGTCCAAGCTAATCCTAAGAGAGCTTCTGGAAATAGATTAGATTCAGTGCTGACTTTTTGAAAGTATTTTTGAGCTGATTCATAGTTTTTAAGATTGTAATGGGCCCTTGCTAAATTCAGAAGGAGGCCATCTTTTTTGGTCTCTAATTTTTGGAGTGAAGACTCTTGGAGGAGCTTCTCATGATTTTCAATCGCCTTTTGGTATAAACCATGAACAAGGAATTCCTGTCCGTGAATGAATAAAGAAGGCTGGTTGTTGTCATGCAATATCTCAGTCTCTTTTTTGATATCTGCAAGGGTTCCTTGTTCAGATAATTTGCGAGCGGCAATAGATGTTATTATTTCAATCTCTTCAGGATCTCGAGATTTTTCGGCAGAAAACTGCAAGATATTCTCCGGATATTTTAAAGAGGGGTAAATGCTATGAATCTTTGAGATGGTATGAAGTATTCTTTTAAGATTTTTATCGTTCCTTTCCTCAGTAGGCTGAGCAAAATTTTGAATGAATCCATGGTAAGCCAAGAGGGGAAGTTTTAAGTCATATATAGAAAATAGAGCTTCGACAGCGATTGGGTGTTTCTCTAGTGGGGCTGCCTGTGCGACGCTATAAGAAGATAGCAATAAAAGAAGATAGAAGCTGAGTCTATTCATTTTTTATAACCTTTAATGAAATGGGATAGGTAGTATTTACTTTTACTCCATTTTTTGGCTTTGGAAATTGCCAATGAGATAAGTGACTTAATATGCAGTTTTCTAGTTCGTGATCCGTTGCAGTAGAGGACTGAACTTGAGACGTGATGACTTTACCACTAGGTCCAATCGTAAATTGAATCACAATTTTTCCGCCAGAGGTGCTGTTATTTAAGAGAGAGGCTTCATGGCAATAACGAATCTCATCTTTGTGTTCATGAATGACTGCACCTACTTCTTCTAGGCTGAGACCTTCCTCAATAGTAGATCCCTCTGAGTTGAGCGCAATAAAGGAGGCAGGTTTTTGATCTCCTTTTTTGATTTCCATTGATTTAGAATAACTTGATTCGATAGAAGAAGATGTTTGAACTCCCGGTGATGTTTTTATTTTAAATAGGTCTTTTTTAGATCGAGTTGCAGGAGGCCGAAAATTTTCCTTCTTTGTCAGAGAAAGTGCGCTACCGAAAAGAGATTTAAAATCTGCTCCCTTTGATTTTTGAACGGCAGCTGGAGATTTCTTGATTTCTGCTTTTCTAATGGGTAACTGAACGGGTGTGCTTATTGGAATGACCTGAGATCGAGGCATGACAAATTTCACCACAGATTCTTCGGTAGGCATTGGAATTTCGCGAGGTTTGTAGGGGTTTTGAAGAAAAATCATGAAAAGAGCTATAAAAGTAACTGATACTCCAAAGAGGAGAAATTTATGCAGTCGAAGTTCCGAAGAGTTTTGATTTCCAAGATCGGGTATGGACCGCGACATCGTATAAGAGGAGGAATTAAATCTCCACCAGGCTCCCGAATGAAAAATGGTACATTCCATGAGTTCTTTTTTACTTAATTTCCAGGATTCCGTTTCTAGTCCTGGAACTTTTCCATTGATAGGTTGTTGGCCTTTGAGTTTTAAATAGACTTCTGGGAGTAAGGGGCGAATATGAAATCCTTCGGACGATCCTTTTAGCGTAAAGACTGGGGTATTTTTAGCATAGCCAATATACGCTGATTCAAATAATCTATTTGAAATGAGACTTCGACCGATTCCTGAAAAAGCTAATAAATGTGTATGAGAGCTTTCGTGCGATCTTGATAAATATGCTGGTAAAATAGGGTCCAATGGGATGATTTCTATTTCTTTTTGATGCGGTAAGATAGCCTTTAGCGTTGAGTCATTTGTAGGTTTGAAATAAAAAATAGTTGATTTCTTTTGATCCATTCCTGTGTATCTAATTTGAAATTGAAGTAAATTTTTTTCAAGAATCCAAAAAAAATCGTCATCAAGCGGTTTTGGTTGTGATGTATTCCAAATAGTAGTTCTAGTTCTCTTTTTAGACCTGGAGATTACTTTTACCATTTCATGGATCATTGGCTTATCCCCATTTCTCTTACTTTGAGTTGGATCTCTGAATTAAAATGAGTTTTCTTTTTGTATAATTTTGTTAGTTCACGATTATTTTGACTGTTTAAGGTAGTTAAGGATTCATAAGGATTTTTATTGATTCCTTCTATGATGTCATCTTCAAAATTTAAGCTGGCGCTCCTTTTGCTCATTGGATTATGGATTTGTTTTTTGCTTTGACTTGGTTCTTTCTGGGGATTCGAGGTGCCACCCAATACATTCATGCTAAATAAAAGGAATAGGATTAACTCTGAAAATATCCAGATTTTCATGGGTTGAGTTCTTTCAGTAATTGTAGAAATTGATTAGCTTTTTCGAAATGATTCACACCATTAGCTGCTTGAATAAGTAAGCGAAGTGCATAAATTTTTAATGGCTTTTGAATAGATTTTAGGGCATCTAAAAATTGGATCATTCCTTCTGCTTGAGCTCCAGCAATACAAAGTGAAATACCTTGAACAAAATATTCTTCTGATTCCGTTAGAATTCTTTTCTGATGGGCATCTTCTAAAAGAAAGGCAATTCCTCCCCAATTTTTTTCTTGTACTGTTTCAGTGAAGGTATTGATCCATTTTTGGGGTGCCTGCAGATTTTTGAGAAAGCTGAGATCAGACGTTATCTGGGAGGCAATTTGAGGAGCCTGAGAAATCGTATCAGATTGGCCGACTAATTGTTGGTAGCTATTACCTTCGATAAAGTTATCTTGGGCGAGTTTTATGGCTTCTTTAGTGATTGTGGTAGATTTTGTTACAAGGGGCTGTTTGGTTTCATTCAGGGTTTGCTGATATCCAAGGAGTTCTTCTCGACTTAAATTCTTCGGAGTAGGTAGTGCAGTGAGTTCATCTGAAAATCGAGCGTATAGTTTTGCTGATTCAATAAGTGCATCTACCTGTGTTCTTGCAAAAGGGAGTTTCATGAGCTGGGTGAGGTGCTTCTCCGCTTTTTCAATGAGGGCAGCTCTTTTTTGGATAGCGGCTCTTTGTAAGTGGATGGGAGAAATTTTCTCTATGTCAGTACCTAGTTCATTGAGAAAGGGTAGAAGCGATGAAGCAAATGACGAGATTAAAGTATATTGAACGAGTGGATGTGATTCGTTCCAAGATCTTGTAATCATTCGAAGTGCTTCTAGCTTTTCCTGGAAGGATAGATCTTTTGGATTCTGAATGGCTAAGGTAGCCCACGTAACCTGGCTGGATGCGTCTTCCGTTTCTTTCTTAGCTCTGACCAAGCATTTTATAGCTAGATTTTTCTGCGATAATTTTAATAATCCCTCGTACGTGCTAGAGCTCATTTTAGAAGTTGTCTTATCAGATGGTTTACGAACAATTATTTCTGTGGTCTGAGACTTTCCTGAGAGCCAGGAGTAGAAGTTTACTTTATCTTTAATGGGATTGATTTCTTGAGCATTTGTTGTGTTTTTCTCTATACCGATCAGGTATTTTTTGTATTCTTTCGCGGCTGTTTCGAATTCATAGTGATTCTCTGCTAGCAGAGCAGTGATTAGTGCCTGAGTAAATGCGAGTTTAGTCTTCAATTCTGGAGATAGAGGGCCTAAAGTTTTACTCCATTCATCAGTAAGTTGATAAGCTTTTTCGTAATTAAAGCTTACTATTTCTGTGTCTAATATTAATAATGCAGATGGAATAGAGTATTTGGAAAAATTTTTACTGTATGTATTTTTTTCGAGTCTTTTTAATGCGTCGTCAATATAACCTTTTGAATACAAGAGTCGGCATAGCTCAAAATCATAATTATTCTTTAGTTGCTGGTTTTCTGGTGAACTTGCTTGGAAATAATCGAGCCATAGAATCCATTTTTGGACATCACTATCGAGAGTTTCTGGGTTTTGAGTAGATCGGGGCAAGGCCTTTATGTCTTTTGGAAATAGATTTTTGGATTTAATAATATTATAAAGTAATTCAATAGATTTTATATGAGAAGCTTCGGTTAACTCTAAAGATTTATTTGAATGATTTGAATTTTCTACAATTATCCTGAATTCTCGAATAGCTTCTTGAGTTTGATTTTTAGCTAAGTAGGACTGAGCTAAG
>CAIYTD010000266.1 GCA_903928955.1 Oligoflexia bacterium
CAGAAGGCAACCATGCCGATCAAAAAATTCTAATGCAAGCAGTCGAATCAGCTCCTTTAAATTCCTACTTATATGAAATTTCACACCAGGAGGCAAAGCAAGCTAAATCTAGCCAGAGTTTAAATAATGCACTTCCTTTTATACAGTTTATCTCATCTATAAATAATATTAAAAAGGAACTGAATCAATTTAAAATTAGCTCAAATGAAGATCCCATGCCACTTTACTACGAGCTTAAGTCTATCCAGAAAATTTTAGATTCCATTGAAGGCATTCAGCTACATAGCATAAACCCGTGGAATGGCTTTAAAACAAAACAATTTAAGCTCACTCCACTAGAGGTTCTAAGAGCAAAAAATTATTTAAAGTCTTTAAAAAAATCCATCCAAGAAGGCATTGCGCATTTAACGCTTCTATTAGAGACTCGCACATTAAAACTTCTCGAAAAAGAACCCGTCAAACTAGTAAGTCATGATCCAGCAGCCTTTGCTGCAATATCCAAACGAACGCCAGTTTACAGTAAAGCATCGATAATTACTGCAAAAGAAACTAAGGGGAAAGCACTAGACTTCATGGCTTATAAAAACCAAATTATACTAGACTGGAACAGAGATGTAAATTCTATTTTTATCTCGCGAACTGAAGGTCAATGGCAAAGCAGAGAGGAACTCTTTAATAAATTCAAAACAGAACATCCTCATTTAAAAAATCAAAGCGATTTAGAGATACTTCGCGTTTTTTTAGACGACCTTATTAACCAAGTTGGAATGGAACTTTCTTTAAAAGAAAATTCTGAAAAACCTGGCAGTAAAATATTCAAAAACTTAGAAGAAGCAAAGGAAGCTGCTCTCACTATCTTTCTTTTAACAACTCAAATTCAACCCATCAGCCTCTTAGAAGACCTCATGTTTCCTAATAAAGAAAATGGAGAACCTTCCGATTTTGCATATAAAAACATAGGATATGGAATCAGCTTTCTAGATCTCAATCAATTGAAGATTTTAAATTACAAATTTTTTAACGTAAGAACATTCACTCATCCTGAAGCTCCAAAACTAATTCCAGCTATTTTCACTTTTGAAACAAATTGTAATTCTATAGAAAATTGCGCAAAAGTAATTAGCAAAATTATACCTTTAAAAGATGATTCTGAAAAATTTCTGGATAAAATCCTTAAAGGCAAAGGACCTTTAGATTATCACTCTAAGTAATCAGTCACTAACGATCTACGGCAAGTAGGACATCTGGAATCATTCCTTAATGCTGCGTTCAAGCAAGAATGACAGAATAAATGATCACATTCGGTAAGAGCAGCATTTTGTTCTGGATGTTCAAAACAAATCATACATCCATCCTGATTCTGTGGCGTCCTTAACTGCTCGACACAGTTTTCTGCTCTTCTCCTAAACTCAGAACTTACTTCTGCATATCCGTGAGACTTTACAATTCCATATTAATTAATTACTAATACTTTTTGAGTCGAGTATGCTTCATCATAATTTTTCAATCTTCTATTCCTAGCATTAAAAAAATCAGAAGCATTTCTACCTCGAAGAGATCCATTCCCGGCAAGGATGCGAACACCTTCGACGTGTGAAAGTACCGTCCCACCAAAAGCAGACATAGATATGAAAAAAAAATTTAAAAAAAAGATGCAAATACTTTTGTTTTCATAAAAAATGGAACTGTCAACGATCAAATATTGAATAGGAGGTTAAATATCTCAAAATCGCAGCCTGTCTAATAAAAACTTCTTGCCACAAAACCTAAAATTGAAATAAATAATCCGACCTAAGTGGACGGAAATAAAAAGGGTGGGGAAAATGCGAAAATTATTTAAAAAGATTTTATTCTTATTTTTTTTCTTTCATTTATCTCAGATAGCACAAGCGCTTCCACTAAACCAACGGTGGGAAATAGAGCTTCAACACCCTGAGTCAGGCTTTACAGAAGAACTCAAAAAAAAACTGAATCAAAGGCATGTCGTTTTTATAGATGGGATTATGAATGAAGCTGCTCAACTCATTGGAAATTATTTTTATGACAATATTGCTGAAATTGAAAATCTAGGAATCCCTTTTTCTCACATCAGCCCTTCATCCAGACGATCCATTCCGGAAAATGCAGAAACTCTCACTTTAGAAATTCAGAGAATTTACTCTCAAGTTCAAGTTCCGCTCATTTTAGTCGGCCACAGTAAAGGTGCAGCGGAAGCTCTCTATGCACTTCTCAAATATCCTGAACTAATGACTGCCAACCAAGTTGATCGCGCTGTTCTCATCAACTCTGCAATTGGAGGGTCACCCCTAACTCAAGATCTAGTAGGTGGTTTTTTCGGAAATTGCCTACAAATTTTTCTAAATTCCAGTATTCATTCTCTCTCACCAGCGAAAGCTCACGAAAATTTTAAAAATATTTATGAGTCTTTTCATTTCAAAATTCAAGAAACAGCATTTCAAGACATCTCACGTCGCATATTTTACATCCGCAGTTTCTACTCCCCAGGAGAATCGCTCAGCATGGGAATACAAACAGTCCTGTTTTTTTTCAAACAACCTCTCAATCATAAAAATCAACATGATGGGTTATTGCTCGTCACAGACCAAATGCTCAATCTCAGTCCTCCTTTTGGAATCGACTTAGGAGTCTTGAAGTCTGACCATATTGAACTAGTAGTATCAGGCCAATTCAGTCGGTCTAACTCCGAACAGAGAAGAGCCTTCACTCGAGCATTCTTACAACAAATTTATGAAGAAACTGAAATCCAACCACAATAAGCCCTTGCGACCAATTAAAAACTAGGTAAATCATTACTGATGGGTAAGAATCGCCGTTCTCCGCTTTTCATTATATTCACTACCGTTTTTATCGACCTCATTGGATTTGGAATTGTCATTCCCTTAATTGGACTTTATGGCCGCCACTTTGGAGCCGATGCACTTCAGCTCTCGGTGCTAGGTGGCATTTTTTCTTTAATGCAGTTCTTTTTTGCTCCACTTTGGGGAAAAGTTTCTGATCGCATCGGCCGTCGTCCTGTGCTTTTGATTTCACTTGCTGGATCCACCGTTTCTTATCTCATCTTTGGCTTAGCCCCGAGTTATTCTTGGCTTTTGGTTGCACGCGCCTTTGGAGGGATCTTTGCCGCAAATATTTCTACCGCTCAAGCCTATATTGCCGACATTACCACTCCGGCTGATCGAGCAAAAGGAATGGGACTCATTGGGGCTGCTTTCGGAATTGGATTTACGTTAGGACCACCGCTCGGAGGTATTGCCTCGGCAAAATTAGGACTTGCCGCTCCCGGGCTCATTGCTGCTAGTATTTGTGGGTTTAACCTTCTTCTTGCCCTTTTTCAATTGCCTGAATCTTATTCACCCGAGATGAGGGGGAAAAAATCACGACTCAAAGTATCACTTCCCCGCTTAAAAGGAGAGTTAGGCTTTCTTTTAGTTACTTTTTTCTTTGTTACTTTTGCATTTTCAACGATGGAGCAGACTTTTTCTCTCCTCTTCCAATCTAAATTTAACTTAGAGACGGGTGACGCAGGACTCAAAACAGGACTCATTCTCATGGCCTCTGGCTTAATGGGAGCACTGGTCCAAGGAGGTCTTATTCGTAAATTAGTCCCTCGTTTTGGAGAACGCTCCCTCTTATTAGTCGGTTTGAGTTTCAATGCATTTGCGATGATTATTTTTCCTTACGTGCCTCATTACACTCTCTATTTCCTTGCAGCCATACCCCTTGCGTTAGGATCAGGCTTATTAAATCCGAGTCTCGCTGCTCTGATTTCAAAAAGCGCAACCTCACACCAACAAGGATCTACACTGGGACTCTCTCAGGGATTAGGAAGCCTTGCTCGAGCAGCAGGCCCATTTTGTGGTTTGCTTACTTTTGCAATCCAACCGGAAATGCCTTATTGGATTGCAGGTTCGATCTCCCTCATTTTACTCGCTCTCTGCATGAGACAGCTCAAGAAAGGATGATTAAAAGCCAAATTTTTTGAGAATCACTTTTCCTTCGGAGCTCAAAATAAAATCTCGAAATGCTTTCGCCTCTATAAGGTGAGAAGATGACTGCAAAATTACCCCTGTGTGAAAGATAGGCGAGTAAGTGTCTAAAGGAATGCTCATAAATTTTCCGGATTTTTGAAGTGGAGCTCCCGCTGCTAAACCTAGTGCAATAACACCTACTTGTGCAGCCCCACTTTGCATGAATTGAGCTGCTTGACTGACACTATCACCCGATACAAGCTTGCTTTTAATGCTATCATAAATACGATAAGATTTCAGAAGTCCAATAGCCACTTTGCCATAGGCGGAATGTTGGGGATTAGCGACTACAATTTTTTTTACCGATGGATCTAAGCAAATTTTCAACCCGTACTGTTCTAAAGGAAAAGAATTTGTTTTCAAAGCCCAGAGAACTATTTTTCCTATGCCATATCTAAATTCCAAATTCTCAAAAATGAATCCATTTTTTATTAAATCTTGAGTGTAAATCGGATCATCTGAAAAAAATAAATCAAAGGGTGCTTTTTGCTTCAATTGAGAATGAAAATTTTCAGATGAACCATAAACTAATTTGAGTTTTATCTCGGGATGTTTCATCCTAAAAAGTGGAATAGTCGCATCCAATGCATATTGAAGTTCAGATGCGGCTGCAATGACAAGGTCACTTGCTTGAACCCATTCTGCCCTAAATAACGCGGTCCAGACTACCACTAAACAGAGAACGAGCATAAAACTATTGCGCTTCACTATTTTCATAGTATTCCTTTTTTTCACTACCTTCAACTATTCAGAGCTGAGGTAAATTCTAGCCTATAGAATGCTCGCTAGGGGTAGGCAAGCCCATTCATCACAGACAAAACCCCTGTTGTAAAAAGAGCCAATACGATGAAATTAATTCGATTCATTTTCAATCCCCCCCCCCCTCTTGCAAAAGAATAGCAAAACTTAAACCTATTTGCTGCCTTCTTTTCCTTAAAATTATTAAAATCATTAAAAAATGGCAAAAAATCTTCTTTTATACTATGCGCCCTAAAGATGACCCATGCCAATCCATCCATTCGTTTTCCTCATGCAGCTCTGCTATTAGGATTCAGCCTCAGCTGCATCGGCTGTGGAACTTTTTCTATCCTGAGACCAGCGGACACCCTCTCTAAAAATAACTCTGAGTTCAGTTTTGGAATGGCAGCAAACAGTGTGGGAGGGGTCCAACCCATGCTTCAATGGAACTATGGACTCAGTAATCAAATCGAATTGGGAGCGCAATATGAAGTCTACTCCTATCTGTTAGGAGCTCGTTATGGATTATTATCTTCTGAAAAGCACAGCTTTGCTGCAGCTTGTGGTCTTTCTGTAGGCCAAATCAATGAAGTCACACAATTTGGTTTTAGTGCGAACAGCTCAGGCACTTGGATCAATACCGGAGCAATAATTCCAGAATTAACCATTGGCAGACGCTGGCGCTCACTGGAACTTTATTTAGGTTATCGAGCTTTCTTTGGCTTTGCCTACAATTGGAGTTATACTATTGGAACGATCAAGCTTGGAACTCGCTTTCCCATTGAGCCTCATATTTTTTTTACATTAGAAGTAGGGGAAACTCATACCGTGACGAGCGGGCTATTTTTTCAAGTAATCGAAGGTACAGCTGGCTTTACTTATCTTTTTTAACTTAAAGATTACAAAATGAAAAAACCAAATGTCTTAATTTTATATACGGGTGGAACTTTCGGAATGAATGTCCAAAAAGGATCTACCCAAAATGCTCTCTTATTAGGAATCCCGCTCCTCTCTGCAGCACAGCTGAGAAAACGCCTACACGATCAAGTACCTGAGCTGCAGCACATCGCTCATTGTCATGTTGAAATTCTTCTAAATCGAGACAGCGCACACATAGGACCGGAAGAGTGGCTACTGATTGCGCGAAAAATTCAAACAAACTGGAAAAAATACAGCGGAGTAGTCCTTCTCCACGGTACAGATACGCTAACTTACACCGCAAGTGCCCTCTCCTTTCTTCTCAGACCTTGCCTTAAACCAGTGATTATCACAGGAGCTCAACGGCCCTTATCTGCTCTCCGAACAGATGCACGGACCAATTTAATCTCAGCAGTGGAAATTGCAGCAAATGGTCCGCGTCTTGTCGTAAATCAAGTCACCGTAGTTTTTGGTAGTCAACTTTTCCAAGGAAATCGGATTCGTAAAAAAAGTGCTGTTGATTTTGCAGCTTTTGAAAGCCCCCATTTCCCACCCTTAGCAGTCATTGGAACTACGATTCGATACTCCAATCAACCCTTAATGATTTCAAGATACCCCCATCTCGTTCCCATTTTTGATAAAAAAGTAATGATTGTGCATATCACTCCCGGGTTTCCAGCTGAGATCCTAGCAAAATCATTCCTCAACGATCTCCATGGATTTATCTTAGTCGCATTCCATTCCGGTACTGCCCCTACTCACAGCCAAAACTTTCTGGAATTCCTGCGGCTAGCAAAAAGACGACAAATCCCCGTAATAATCGTGACAGAAGGGAGCACACAACCGCCCAGTTCTAAAAAAATCAAGATCCGCTATGCCGCTGGTAACGATCTCATCAGTGAGGGATGTTTTGGAGCTGGAGCCATGACGCCCGAGTGTGCTTTTATCAAAACCTCCCTTCTTTTAGGACAAACGAAAAAACTAAGTGAGTTTTCCAAGCTCTGGACTCAAAATTTAGCGGGAGAAGACAACAACTAAACAGTGTAAGCAAAAGCAATCTGCCATGGCCCGATTTGAATCAATTTAAATAAACCATGCACTTCAGACAGCTTTACTTCTCCTTCTCGGGTCACTTCATTCCAGGAAGTCACAGTATATTGAGAAAGAAATGTACCCGTGTTCGTTGGATTTGCCTTAAAAATCGACTCTTTCACCACCCAAAACTCCAGGAGGCTCAACTTCCAATGCGTTTCTGTTGGAGAAATCACACGTCGTGCAATATGAGGATCCACTACTCGAGAAGCAACCTCCAGATCGACTCCTACTCGAATCCCTGCTCCAACGACACAAGTCCAAATTTCATCACAGTATCGAGTATGAGAAACACTTGTAAAAATAGAATCCGAGTCAACAGATCCTTTTTGAGCTAAATCTTCACGAATTTCAGCTTCCAGACGACGGGATGTGAACCATTCTTTTTGTCTTCCTAAAGAGGCTCGAGGAAGACTGAAAGTAGAAGGTAGCTGATCTCCTAGGCTACACTGCCTCAATCGAACACATGCAGGACTTCCGTTGAGAAAAGCTTCTAGTTTTTGTGTAAGCTGCCAATCGTACATTGTTTTGAAATTTCATAGCACTCCTTTTACGTAAATACCAAGTTGAATGTGGAGTGGGTCCATGGGATGACATCTCCTATGAAGCGCTCCTACTGGCTCTTGAAAACTGAGCCACAAACCTATAGTTTTGAACAACTCATTCGAGATCAAAAAACAAATTGGAACGGGATTCGAAACTTCCAAGCACGAAATTTTCTCAAAACGATGCAGCCAGGAGACCATGCTGTGATTTACCATAGTGGCAAAGAAAAGGCCGCAGTCGGAGTCGCAGAGATTATTAGTAATGCATACCCAGATTTAGATCCTAAAAAACCAGGGGATTGGGTCCAGGTAAACCTAGAAGTAAAACAGGCTTTTGCTTACCCCCTTTCTCTAGCAAAAATCAAATCTACCTCGGTTTTTTCTGATTTACTTTTGATTCGGCAATCCCGGCTTTCCGTCATTCCTCTGTGCGCAAACCATTACGAGACTTTTTTAAAACTCAGCAAACCGCAATGGGATCCCTTTTGTCTCGTGACTCCAGGAAATAAAGCCGATGCACCGCGCTCACTCGATACACCAGAGGGAGTAGAAGATCGGCTTCGCACTGCAGCATTTGCAGAAATTCAAGCTCGAGAAGCATTTTTGTGGGCGGCTTCCTCGTTGAAAGATGCACCAGTAGAACTCAGACAAGCATGGATCCAGCTTGCTCATGCAGAACAACGCCACTTAGAATGGCTTCTCCTGCGCATGAATGAACTCCAACTCGATATTCCGGCCAGAAAGGTCTCAGACCAACTTTGGACCTCCTTAACCTCTTGTAAGTCGGCAAAAGAGTTTGCCCTCTATATGGCAAGCGCTGAGGAGCGAGGAAGAGTTGCAGGAATTCGATTTCACCAAGCTCTTTTAGAGTCCGATCCTGTGACAGCCGAAATCTTTGGCAAAATTGCCGAGGAAGAAACTTCCCATATTGCTCTCGCAAAAAAGCATTTTCCGGCTCACTGATCAGTCCCAGTCCGCATTCCTTACTTCCCGCTACTTCCAAACCCTTTCAAGCCACGAGAAGTTTCATCTAAAGAGGGGACCTCCAGTACAGGCGGAGTAGCCACAGGCAAAATCAAAAGCTGCGCAATTCTTTCCCCTCTTTTCAGCTGAACGGGCTCATTCGAGATATTCCAAAGCACAATATGCACTTCACCCCGATAACCGGCATCAATGACTCCACCCGCAGTTTTAATCCCTTTTTTACCTAACGAAGAGCGATCTGCGATTAACCCAACGTGCCCAGCTGGAAGAGCGATTGCAATTCCTGTTTTTGCTACTCGACTTTGATGGGGAGCTAAAAAAATATCATCCAAGCCATAGAGATCTAATCCCGCATCATCTGGATGCGCTCTTGTCGGAAGTACAGCCTCTTGAGAGACTCGTAGAATTTTAAGTGGACTTGTATTATAGTTTTTTTCAACACTCATATGACTTCTCCTTTATTGCAACGACCCCATGCTGTTCTTTTTGATTATGATGGTGTTCTTGTAGCGAGTGACACTATCCATTTATCAGCATGGATGCAACTCTTAGACGAACTCCAATTGCCCTCCGACCAGAAAATAATACAGGAAAGAATTGGTCAAACTGCTCCAGAAATCATCCGACAGATTTTAGACCTCTATAGACCCGGATGGAATCCCGGTGAATACGATCTCGATGCACTTGCACTTCGAAAAAATGATTTTTACCTCGGATTTGCACAAAATCAACTGCAGGCTTATCCTGGAGTCCACGATGGAATTCGGTGGTTACAATCACAAAACATTAAAACAGCTGTAGTATCCAATGGAAAGCGCCACGACTTAGAAAAAACGATGAAAAAATTAAACTTAAAATCCCTTTTTGACGCCGTCATCTCTCGGGATGATGTCGGTACCTTTAAACCCAATCCCACACATTATCTTTTTGGAGCAGCCGCATTAGGGATGGATCCTCATGAATGCCTGGCCATTGAAGATTCTCCAACGGGTTTAGAATCAGCCTTGCTCGCAAAAATCCCTGTAGCCGCAGTCACAACAACCTTTCCAAAAATTTCACTTCAAAATCCAGTTCTGGGACGACCCGATTTAAAGCCTATTTGGATAGGCGCCTCGATTCAGTCTTTCTTTGATTGGCTCAAAAGCCTTACCTGATCGACCAAATCGTCCTCGGGAATAGGGTGTTCTACTCCAGACTGAAAATCTTTCAATGAAAACACACGCGCTGCCCACTCATCTTCGCCTGCAATCAAAACCCAACGGTATCTGGATTCAGCAGCAAATTTGAACTGATTTTTAATTTTAGCTTGATCTGGAAAAACATCTACAACCAAACCCGAAGATCGCAGGCGCTGTGCTAAAAGGAAAACATTTTTTCGAAGATTTTCTTCAAAAACAGGTATAAAAATAGATTGAGATTCGAGTGGTTCCTTTTTTTCTATTTCTTCTAATAAAAGAGCAAGGCGCTCAAAACCGATACTGAAGCCGCACGCAGGAAGCTGAACTCCCCCTAAACGACCAATCAACTGATCATAACGCCCACCCCCACCAAAAGAATACCCTGCTGAGCGATGCCTAAGTTCAAACACAGGCCCAGTGTAATAACCCATTCCACGAACCAAAGACGGATCAAAAACGATCCTTTCCAGCGGCAAATCTAATCCTTCCAGAATGGACACCAACCGATTCAGGCCTTCAGAAGCAACCGGATGCAGTAAAGCAGCCGCACCTAGGGTCAGGCGCCCCTCGACTAAAGCCAAAATCTCAGGGGAGAGCTCCTGCCCTGCCAAGTTTTTCAAGCTTGCAATCACCTCAGAAGTTTCCATTTTATCTTTTTTATCCAAAGTAATAGCGAACTGATCGAGCTTTTCGTGGTGGAATCCATTTTTTTCAGCAATAGCCTGAATGAAACGCCGGTCATTGAGCCGAAGTTCAAATCCTCGTGCGCCCATCCGATCTATCGCAGCAACAACAGCTTGAATCACTTCTGCTTCAGCACCGATCCCTTTTGCACCAATAATATCCACATCACATTGAATAAATTCACGAAATCGTCCCTTTTGAGCGCGTTCAGCTCTCCATACAGGACCGATGTGAAAAACCTTCCAAGGCAACTTGATTTCTCCTCGCCGATGAGCCACCACTCGAGAAAGCGGCAAAGTCAAATCAAACCGAAGGCCAA
>CAIYTD010000267.1 GCA_903928955.1 Oligoflexia bacterium
GATGAAACTCCATTCGGAGTCATATCGGCACAAAATCCTATAAGGATTAGGAGGGCTTCCAGTCCTCCTAATAACCTCCCGGAAAGGATGGCTTATATCCCAAGCGGCCCAAGGGCCGGGGTCTTACGCCATGGCGATAAATTTAAATAAAAAATAAAAAAAAATGGGAAACCATTAAAAGTTCAAACCCTTCTTTAAACTCTCAAGAATTTGTATTTCTCGCTTAAACCCTTAACTTCCAGTATTCACAATAAGATAACCTCGGCTTAATTGCTTGGAGCTATCAGCCGTTGCCATTCCCGCCATAAAAACCTCCAATGAAACCCAGTAAGGCTCAAAATACTTCCGATCTGGGTCTAGAATCAAAACTCGGCCTCTTTCTTTGTCATAAGCTCCAACGGGAGCAAAATGCCCTGCTTCTGAATCATCTGTAAAGCTTTTCTGATCAAAATTAGCTATAATAAAGATTTTATCCGACATCTTCTCCAAAGCGTTTACTAAATCCGATTGAGCTTGGAGCGATTTTTTATCGATATGAACCACTTTGACCGAAACCTTATCAAATCGATACTGTTTAAAAGCTACTTCCGTCACTTTTCCTAATAAATCCAAACTAATACCCCATTGGCCAAAGTAACCTACAGGGCTGATCAATCGCTGCTTCCAATGATCGACATCTACTTGATCTAAAAGGTCACTTTCACTGATCACAATCTCCTCTGAGTTTTTTTGAAAATGAGATCGTGCAGCATTTAAAACCATTGCTAACGTAGCGGATGAACAAGAAGCTCCCGTTTTTTGAGGAATATAATAGGAAATAAGAGCCCAAAAGGCAGGGGCCGGATGCTGCGGGCTTCTAAAATATTCATTCGATAACGCTAAAGGAATTGCTTTAGGCGAACCTTTTGGACCATATTTTGGCTTTAAATCTGAACCATAAACCGCTAAAATCAAAAAAAATTGAACCAACAAAAATGACGCAATGAATTTATTCATAAAAAATCCTAACATTTATAATCACTAAAATAATATAATATTTAAATTTTTGACAAGATAGATAAAAATAGTTAGCTACAAAGCTAGAGCATTAATTGAACTACTAATATTGGAGACTATTATGAATAAAATATTTTATTTAATGATTACTTACTTACTCATTCACAGTAATTTCATTTGGGCAATGGGCCGTACGCAATCTCCCCCTTTAGATACAGTCCAAAATGTGGATCTGAGCCGCTACCTTGGAAAGTGGTATGAAATAGCTAGACTACCCCAGTTTTTTGAAAGAAACTGTGTGGGAGTTACAGCGGAGTATTCTCTAAAACCAGATGGAAAAATAGAAGTTAAAAATTCTTGCCGTAACAAGACATGCGATAGCCCAATATCTCAAGCCATTGCAATGGGAAGAGTGGCAGAGCCAGGAAATGACTCCAAATTAAAAATATCTTTTTTCTTAGGTATTGAGGGAGACTACTGGATCTTGGATCTTGAGCAGAACTATCAATATGCAGTGGTAGGAACACCTAATCGAAAAACTTTCTGGATTTTAAGCAGAACACCTACTTTATCAGATAGCATAGTTAACACCCTTATTGCTAAATTCCAGACACAAGGATTTGCTCTCGAAAATATTATTCGTACGCAAGCTTGCGAATAATTTGAATACAAAATAAAGGATCAGCTCAGAGCCCAAAAAATTCTGAGCTGATCCACAAAAGGTCAAAAAATGATTTTTACAAAAAATTTATTTTATTTTTTAATTTTGTCTCTTTTTCGTTATGGAATCGCAGCTGAAATGGATTCATTGCCTACTGCCCAGTTTGAAATCCAAACAAATCACCCGGGGGCTGCCATTGATATCTATTATCCCCTTGCATTAGAATTAAAAAAATATACCACAATCGTCATCCTTCAGGGCGGACGCATTGATAAGTCTAATTATTCCCATTTTGCTAGCTTACTAGGATCTCAAGGATTTATTGTTGCTATTGCGAATACTCCCTGGAATTTTGGTCCAATCGATTTGGGAGATTTTCCAGACACAGCCATTGTGAATCAAACCTTTCATGCAGTACTTTCGGAAGGGGCCAATGCCCAGTCACCCCTTTTTAACAAGGTCGATCCCGACCGAATGGGACTCGTAGGCCATTCTTTTGGAGGTGTCACAGCATTAATGGCTTTAGACCTCACTTGTACTACCAGCCTTCCCTTTTGTAGAGAACCTTATCAGCGACGTCCTGAACTCCAAGCAGCAGTCGTATTGAATACAAAATCGAGCCTAGGACCTTTTTCTGTGACTTTTCATTCCAACGGGATTCCAGTGGCATTTATTGCGGGGAGTCAGGATGGAAAATCAAGCTTAACGGACGTGACTGCCACTTATCAGCTAGCTACTCCTCCGAAAGCACTCATGACTATTCAGGGAGCAAATCATTTTTGTATGACCAATCTCAATGGAGCATCAGGAGCAATTCCGGACGCTCGTTCTCCTCTGCTTTCTCAAGAAAACTGCAATCAAAAGGCCGCTTATTGGACTGCACTCTATTTGAATGCCTATCTCAACGCAAACGGTCTTGCTTATGAAACGCTTATCAAAAGCCAAAGCAATCCACCCGAGGGTATACAGATTGAATTAGATTTGAAATAGTCAATCTCATGGTGCTTCCTCTTTTCATTACCCTCATCCGTTTATTGCTCTCTCCCGTTCCTGCTCAGAGTCACACTCCTATTCGCATTCTTTTTTTAGGAGATTCTTTGACAGATGGCTATGGAATCGCTCGAGAAGCAGCCTTTCCCATTTTGATCGAAAAAAAACTCAAGGCATTAGGACACCCTGAAATTGAAGTGATTCCTGCAGGTATTTCAGGATCAACCGCAGCTGGAGCGGAAAAGCGACTGAAATGGCAAATAAACAAAAAACCCCAAATTCTCGTTTTAGAATTGGGAGCAAATGATGGATTACGCGGGCTACCTCTCTCTGAAATTAAAAGCCACTTATCTCAAACTATTACTTTAGCTCAAAAAGAACACATTGAGGTCCTACTTGTGGGTATGAAAATTCCACCCAATTATGGGAAAAAATATACCGATCATTTTGAAGCTCTTTATACTCAGCTTGCTCAGAAATTTAAAATTAAGCTCATTCCCTTTTTGCTCGAAGGGATCGCCAACCATCCAGAACTCAATCAAGAAGACCAAATCCATCCGAATGAAAAGGGCCACCAAAAAATTGCCGATCAGGTGACTCCTTACTTAGAAAAAATGATCCTAAAATATGAAAAACACCTTAATCGCTGAAGTCAAAAATCTATCCAAGACTTATTCCCAGGCAGGCACATCCATCGAGGTACTCAAAGGCTTAGAATTTAAAATCAACGCAGGAGAAACCATTGCCATTCTAGGACAATCTGGAAGTGGGAAATCTACATTTCTCTCCCTGTTGGCAGGTTTAGATCGTCCAACACAAGGAACAGTTCTACTGAAAGGACAAAATATTTTTGATCTCAATGAAAAAGAACTCGCCCAATTTCGAGCCCAAAATTTAGGGATTATTTTTCAGCAGTTTCATCTTATATCCTATTTAACAGCTTTAGAGAATGTCAGCTTACCCCTTGAAATAGCAGGTATTTCAAACGCTGAGAAAAAAGCAACTCAGGCACTCCAAGACGTAGGACTAGATCATCGCCTCTATCATTTACCCCAACAACTCAGCGGTGGAGAAAAGCAACGTGTAGCAATTGCTCGAGCTTTTGTCGTTCAGCCAAAACTTCTACTCGCAGACGAACCCAGTGGAAGCCTCGATCCTAAAACAGGCCGTGAAGTTTTAGAAACCCTGTTTCAGCAAGTCCAATTGTCCCAAATGGCACTAATTTTAGTGACCCACAACGCGGGCCTTGCACAAAAATGTCATCGTCAATTACGTTTGAAAGACGGAAGATTGACCTAAATGAAAATCAAACTCGCTTTTCGAGAAATTGCACAAAATCGCAAATTTTCTGTAGCCTATATCCTCAATTTGAGTCTTGGACTTTTTGGCTTCCTTTTATTGAATAGCCTCAATGAATCGGTTCAAAAAAATTTTCAAACCCATTCTAGATCTATTCTGACTGCTGATCTAGCGATTGCTTGTCGACGTCCGCTGGATTTACAGGAAGAAGAAAAAATTGCTCCCATTCTTAAAAAGGCAATCGCCTCCACTCAAACCATCGAGTTGTACTCGATGGTAGTCACACCTCGTGGAAGTCGTTTAGCTGAACTGATTGCAATAGAAGATCAGTACCCCCTTTATGGGGAAATCCAACTAAAAAAAGGGGGAACGCTTCACCTCAATCAACAGCCTCTAGTTTGGATCAGCACGGAACTCGCAGCCCAGATGAACCTCCGTATCGGTGACACACTTCAGTTAGGGGCCCTTCCCCTGAGAGTCGAGGACCAAATCGGTCAGGACTCAAGGGCAAGTTGGAATGGATTTTCATTAGCTCCTAAACTCTATTTAGGAGTTTCACAGCTCCATCAGACGGGTTTACTCCGTCCTGGAAGTACTGTTTGGTACCGAAAATTTTTTAAATTTTCCTCAGAAGAGGATGTTGAAAAAGCTACAAAATTTCTGAAACAAAAATTAACCGATCCAGGAATACAAATCATTAGCCACCGCACCGCAGGAGAACAAATGGGCCGTATCTTCGCCTATTTGTCAGATTATCTGGGGTTAGTTGCACTCGTTGGATTATTTTTAGCTTCCCTCGGAAGCTCTTACCTTTTTCAAAGCTTTCTTTCCCATCGATTAAAAGAAATCGCTACTCTGATCAGCCTGGGTCTGCCCCCCCTCAAGGCCGCTCAAATTTATTTAGCACAAGTCACAATCCTCGGACTCGCTTCAGTCCTCGTTGCCTTCTTTGCTACTGCGATTGCTCTCCCCATTATTGGAAAAATTCTATCTTTTCAGCTCGAGTTGCCTCTGCTTTCCCTACTCAGCACATTTCTAGTAGGAGTAGGAGCGAGTCTACTGATCTCACTTCCCTTCCTTTTTCGAATTCGATCTCTCAGCCCGACTATTCTTTTTCAAGACACTGAAACACAAATCATGGGTGAGCGCCTAGAAAGTATCCTGTCTTGTTTTCCAGCTCTTTTTTGTTTTTATCTATTGGCCGTTTGGCAGGCTCACTCATGGAAAATCGGGAGTCTTTTTTTCTTCGGACTCTGCTTTTCTAGCCTTTTTCTTGCAGCACTTGTTCCAGTAGGACTTCGCATCTTAAGGCGTCTCCCGCTCTCTAAAACTCTCTCTCTCAAATTAGCAAGTCGCTATTTGGTTCAAAATCCACGCAGCACTCTCGCTCTCTTTCTCTCTGTTGGGATTGGAGCTGTCCTAACAATCCTCATTCCACAAATGCACCAAAATATCAAATCTGAAATCCTCGCACCTTCCGGAGCGCAGACGCCCAGCCTTTTTCTTTTTGATATTCAAGAAGATCAAGTCAACCCGTTATCTGAATTTTTAAAATCCGAAGGCGCATCTCTCTTGCAAATCTCACCCCTGGTTCGAGCTCGACTAGAAGCAATGAATGGCAACCCCTTTCAGAAAAAATCCAAAGAAGATGCCCTTTCTACCCGAGAAGACGAACAAGAAAACCGAATGAGAAATCGGGGATTCAATCTTTCCTCCCGCGATCCACTGAGCGAATCGGAAGTGATTACGTCTGGAAAACCTTTTTCAGGAAAATACCTCAAATCAACCTCGAAGATTCCTGAAATTTCTGTCGAACGCACCTATGCCAAGACTCTTGGCATGCATCTCGGTGATGTTCTTCAATTTGATGTCCAAGGTACTCCTATTTTAGGAAAAATTGTTAATTTTAGAAAAGTGAGATGGACTAGCTTTCAACCCAATTTTTTCATTCAATTTCAATCAGGAGTTCTCGATGACGCTCCAAAAACCTACCTTGCAACCATTGGAAAACTCAACATTCCTGATCGAGCGCGAATTCAAAATAAAATGATCCAACAATTCTCTAATATTTCAGTGGTAGACGTATCTTCTCTGATCCAACGAATGCTGGAACTCTTCGAGCAACTGTCTGGGGCGCTCCAACTCATGGCTCTTCTTTCAGTCATTACGGGCAACATGGTCTTATTTTCAATCAGTCGACATCAAGCCCAAACTCGGCAGAGAGAAGTTCAACTTCTCAAGGTATTAGGAGCAAAAATTCGCCTCATCGAACAAACGCATTGGATTGAATTCGGAGGCATAGGCCTCTTAGCCTCACTCTTCGGGGCAGCAGTCAGTATAGCATTCAGTTGGCTCATTTCAGCTTTCCTCTTCGATTCGTCTTGGAGTTTTTCTTGGCTACTTCCGGTTAAAATCATTTTTGGAATGACTCTCATTACCTCGATAACTACCTCATGGGCCATGCGTAAAACCCTGAATGAAAAACCCCTTTCGCTTTTAAACCAAGGGGAGTAGTATCCGATCTACAGAGGCTACTATTCATGGACCCCTTCCTATTAAAAACCCCTTCGGTTGGACATATCGTTAAAAAGATGATTGCAATCAATCCCGAACTTACAACAGCAGAGATTATCTGCATGATTCGCGAATCGATTCAGCCTCAAGGAAATTCTACGGGAGAATTTGCATCCGCCGAAATGATCAACGAAACCAAAGCTCTCCATTTAGCTCAAGGAACTAGAAAATGATTGTAGCCCAAGAAAAACCTAAAAACAGCTTCCGCGTCACCCTAATTTTGACCCATTCCATGCCTAGAATTGACCAAGTTTTAATGGAAGAGCTTCGAAAGCAAAATCAAAATTTAATTTTGAAAAATATTTCTAGAACAGAATTCAAAGCACTTTTCAAAAAAAAGAAAATCCGTA
>CAIYTD010000268.1 GCA_903928955.1 Oligoflexia bacterium
CCTTAGGATTTTTTTATAGATGCAGTTCATTCCGTTTTTATTGGACAATAGTTAGAAGAATTTTATAAAAATAGATGGGTGCGATTTTAAAAATTGGGGGGGGATTATTTATGTTACGTTTATTTTCTTCAAAGCTTTTTCTTTTTCTATTAATTGGATATCAGCTAGTGTCTGCAATGTTATATGCACAAGAAAAAGATTTGGATGAATTTGAAGCCTGGATCAATTCACAAACTCTCAAATCCAGACAGAGCTTACTTTTAAATATATCGCCTCATGGCACGGAGCGAGGTGTTGTCGTTGCTTCACCTTCGAGGCATGATCCAGATTATTATTATCATTGGATTCGAGATGCTTCTATCGTGATGGGAGTAGTTGTTCGATTCTATGAAAAGGCGCAAATACCTCAGGAAAAAGAATATTTTTCGCAATTAATTAAAGATTTTGTTTCTTTCTCTAGAAAAAATCAACTCACATTTAATCGTTCTGGTGGATTGGGCGAGCCTAAATTCAACGTTGATGGGAGTGCTTTTCAAGGAGATTGGGGGCGGCCGCAAAATGATGGTCCTGCGCTTCGTGCGCTGACGATGATTCGTTATGCTAAGGATTTGCTAGCAGAAGGCGGCCACGATGACTTTATTCGGAGCTCTCTCTATGATGGAAAGTTTCCAACTGATTCGATGATTAAAGCAGATCTAGAATTTGTTTCAAATCATTGGCCAGAAGCGTCTTATGATTTATGGGAAGAGGTGAAAGGGCAGCATTTTAATACTCGGATGGTTCAGAGAAAAGCCCTTCTGGATGGGGCAGATTTGGCGGATGAACTAGGGGATTTGGGTGCTGCTTCTTGGTACCGTATTCAAGCTAAAAATCTGGAAGTAGAAATTGAAAAACATTGGGATTCTCAGAAGGAGATTTTACTGGAGACGATTCACCTTGAAGGTGGATTAACTAATAAAAACTCTGGCCTCGATTCAGGCGTTATTTTAGGTTCGATTGAAGGAAACCGTGGCGACGGATTTTTTACTCCTTCCAGTGATAAAGTACTACGGACTGCTTTAAAAATTCGACAGGTCTTTCAAAATATCTACCAGATAAATAGGCAGGTTCATTTAGCTCCTGCAATTGGTCGCTATCCCGAAGATACTTATGATGGATTAACAGGCGGAAAATCGGGCAATCCGTGGCCAGTTACAACATTTGGATTTTCAGAACTCTATTATTGTATTGAAAATGAGTGGTCAAAATTAGATTTTATTCCTGTCACGGCTACTCATTTAGCTTTTTTAAATCAGTTATTTCAGGATCAAACCGAAGAAGTTTTGTTCCAACCAGGACAAATAATCTCCTCTCGAACTAAACTTTTTAGTAAGATATTAATCCGATTGAGAAAAGAAGGAGATAGTTTTTTAAAGAGAGTTCAGTTTCATTCTCCAGCAAATGGATCTTTTTATGAGCAAATCAATCGAGATACCGGTAATGCTCAAGGCGCATTAGATTTAACTTGGAGTTATGCAGGTTTTTTAAGGTCGATAGAGGAAAGAACAAAAACATTTTTAAATACTTCATCTAGCGGTTTTTAACTTCATTCGTTCACATGAAGTCTATTATAAAATGCGTCGTTATTGGGTTTTCTGCCAAGAAATTTATGGAGAATTTTAAAACTATCTATCATTTTGCCGGACTCTAAAACAATTTTTCGGTAATCGGCGCCGACCTGTTCATTGAGCAGGCCTTCTTTTTCGAAACGGGTAAACATATCTTCTGAATAAATTTTGGACCATAAATATCCATAATAACCTGCATCATAACCGCCCATGAGATGGCCAAAACTAGCTGGCATATGCCCACCTTCAATGGACGGAATGCCAAGAATTTCAATATGAAGTTTTTGATAGAGAAGAGTCGTATCTACCGGTCCGTGTGTAGTGTGGCAGATCATATCAAATAGTGCTAAAAGGAGCTGTCTTGTATAGAAATATCCTTGATTAAAATCCCGAGTATCCAGTATCTGCTGGATGAATTGGGGAGGAAGTTTTTTTGTAGGGTCAAGATAGTGGCCGGAGAGTGAGGTTAAGATCTTACGTGAGTAGACCCAATTTTCTAGCATTTGTGAAGGGGCTTCTACGAAATCCTGGTCAACGTTTGATCCTGATAGACTAGCATAGGGAGCCTGAGTTAGTGTTTGGTGCATAATATGTCCAAACTCGTGAAAAAGCGTTTCCACTTCATCATGGTTGAGAAGTACCGGTTTGCTCCCTTCGGCTGGAGTAAAGTTAGCAACGATAGAAGAAATAGGCTGGCTATAGTTTCCATTTTCCAATTGTCTGCCAGCTCTTAAAGTAAAGGCAGCTGCATGGCCGTACTTCCCTGCTCTTGGAATAAAGTCTGTATAAAAATAGCCAATAGTTTGTTTATTCTTCTTATCTTTTACCTGATAGAGTTTCACGCTTGGATCCCATACTGGGCTATTCTTAATTTCAATAAATTCTATCCCTAAGAGCTTTGAATAAATCTTAAATAAACCAGTGATCACGCGGTCAGCAGGAAAAAATTCTCGAATTTTTTCCTGGTCAAGATGATAGTCTCGCTTTTTAAGCTGGTATGACAAATATGTAATATCCCATGCATGTACTGCGCTGGCAGATGGATCTAACTCCTGTTTAAATTTTAAAAGTATTTTGAGGTCTGCCTGGTTTCGTTGCGCGAGCTTCGTTCGAAGTCCATTGAGAAAATCGAGAACTGTTTTTGAGTTCTGAGTCATTCGATTATGGACTTTGTAATCTGCCCACGTTGAGTACCCAATGACATGCGCAATTTTTTGCCTCAGTAGAATGGCTTCTTCTAGCAGTTGGGTATTTTTTTTCGCCACTCTATTTTCAAATGCATTGAGCATTTGCTGACGTGTTTTTTCTAATAGAGCATTTTCAATTACTCGAATATAATGAGGTTCTTTAGTAGTGACTATGAATTTGTTCTCTTTTGTTTTTTGTAAACTATTGAGAAAGTCCTCGGGTAATCCGCGGAGCTCAGTTGCTGTAAATTCTAAAAAAGAATCATCTTGATTGAGTAAGGTATTGAATTGCGTTTCTAAAGTAGTAAGGGCTTCTTTGAGTTCTTTCGCTTGTTTGAGTTTGTCATCGGGCAGTTTCAGTCCATTTTCCTCAAAAGACTTCATCGTTTCGGAGAACAGACGATTTTGCTGCGTGTTTAAATTCTTTTGATCTTTCACTGCTTCATAGATATCTTTACGAGTGGAAACACCCACCATGAAGCGGTTCAGTGATTCCTCGCAAGCTGCTGCTTCTGCACTGATAGTTTTACTTGGAGATACATAACTCATGAAAGTAAGAGGAGTGGCTTGATCGTTTAAGTCCGCAGTGATTTTTTCAAAAGCAAGTAATGTGTTATTCACTGTTCGGTTTTTTAATGGAATTTTTACAAGTTCGTCTAATTTTTTGCTTGCTACTTCAATCGCTGACTGACAAAGACGGGTCACTTCTCCTGAAGCATAATCTGATCGGATGAGGGCGGATTTCATCTGATTATCTCCTAAAACTAAATTGGGATTAAAAAATAGAAAGGGGAAAAAAGAATAAATAATATTTTTATACATAATTAGTATCTATTTTTTTTTGGGACGAGAATGCGTTCTATGATTCTTGCTCGAATTTTGAGGTGATCCACTTAATGAGTCTGACTCAAATGAAGGAATACTTCTTCCAAGAATCCGTTCAATCTGCTGGACGAGTCGTTCATCTCGATGGGTCGCTAGAGTTGTAGCTTTGCCAGTTGAGCCTGCGCGGCCTGTTCGGCCTATTCGATGAACATAGTCCTCCGGTTCGAGTGGCAAGTCATAATTAATGACATGAGCAACGTCATCGACATGAATTCCGCGGCCAGCCACATCTGTGGCGATTAAAATGCGGTATTTCCCTTCTTTAAATTCTGCTAGCGCTTGTTCTCGATGGCTCTGTAAGCGGTCTGAGTGAAGATAGGTCGCATCGTAGATGCCTGAGCTGTGGAGAGATCTCCAGACTCGAGTTGCTCCGTCTTTTGATCGGGTAAAAACGATGATACTTCCTTTCTCTTCGCGAAGAATTTTCCTCAGTTCATGGTTTTTTGAATCTTCGTTTACCCAAAGAATTTTTTGGTCTACTCCAATCGCTGCTGATTGGGATTTTCCTATGGTAATTTTACTGGGTTGAGTCAGAATTTTATGCGCCAGTCGGTCTACGTCTGGAGAGATAGTAGCTGAAAATAAGAGAGTTTGTCTTTTTTTTGGAATTTCTTCCATAATTCTAGAGAGTTGTGAGCTAAATCCCATATCAAGCATACGATCAGCCTCATCCAGAACGACTACTTCAATAAAATCTAGCCAGAGACTTCCTCGGTCCAGATGGTCACAAAGTCGCCCTGGGGTTGCTACTATAATCTGTGGATAAGTTTGTAGGGATTTATTGTCAATTTTCATATCGACTCCCCCAATAAGTACAATCGAGCGCGTTCCTTGAGGCGCAGCTAAAAGATCGAGAGTTCCCTGAATCTGTTGAGCAATTTCACGAGTAGGAGCAAGAATGAGTCCGAAAGTTCCCTCTCGACCGGCAAATCGTTCAACCATAGGAAGGACAAAGCTTGCTGTTTTTCCAGTTCCAGTTTGAGCAGAAGCGATGACGTCCTTGCCTTGAAGCGCTAGGGGTATCGTTGCGCATTGAATGGGGGTAGGAGTCGTAAAGCCTGCGGCTTTAATGAGCTCGAGCGATGTTGAAGAAAGTCCTAAAGAATTCCAGTTTGTGTTTTCCAAGCTAGTTGCACACTATCATAAAAGTTCCCATCGGCCTAAAGAAAGAATACTGTTTTGCTAGGTGCCTTTATTATCGGTTGAAGTTTTAATGTAATAAATCAGTGCAATTTAAGAAAAATTTTAATTTTTAATTAAATTTCTCTGAAATGAGCACTCTAATCCAGTGAGTAGATAGAGTGGATTGTGTGTAAATGAAGCTGCAAAATGACAAAAATAGCGATCCATTAATTTTGACGAGAGAGAATAGTTAAAATTAATTCCATTTAAAAACTCTTTTTCAAGCGAATTGTAGCGTTGAATTGACCATCCAAGTAAATTAGCATAATTAATATTATTTAAAGAATAATCATCTTCATATTTATGTGCTTGTGTAGATGAAGTAAAGAATAAGCTATTTAGACTATATCTATCTACTACTAATTTTGGATTTAATGAGGTAAGTCGCTCTAAATTATATAGACCGATAAGAAAATCTTCAGGCCGCATGATGGGCTCGTTTCGAATATTATCAGTTATACTCAGTAGAAATATCACCTTATCTATTATTTCTTGATTACTCATGACTGAACTATCCCAAGCTTGTTTGAGATCGGGAGTACGCGAAACAGGGCCGCTCTTACTGGTCTGAGATATTAAGGCAGAAAAAATGGATAGAGCAACTGAGTTGATTTGTACTCGTGAAAAAATTTGAATGGGTTTTTCTTTAGTATCAAAAGTAAAAGAAGAATTTTCTCTCGCGGTCGGAGAAGGATTTGCCGAGATTACCGGCGAAACGGTTTCTATTCTGACCGATCTGGCCATTCG
>CAIYTD010000269.1 GCA_903928955.1 Oligoflexia bacterium
GTAAGTGTTTATCTTGGAAGAGAATCAAAGTTGAGTGGAAAACTATATATTATTTATATTTAAAGAAATCAAGATAATAATTGTATTGAAATAAAATTTTAGGCATGTAATCAAAACTGTGTACTTTACGGAACGAGTCTTTTACGCTGCCTTTATGATCGCGCAAACTTTATGAGGTCAATAAACTGCTTTTTGTCCGCCGTTTGCAGAGCCTGGATATAGGTGCTCCTGATAGGCCCGTTTTTCGCAATATCAGCTTTTGTAGTTTTTGACCCCCAGGTGAATGAGGTCTGTTCGTGGGTTAGCATGAATACATCCGTTATGAGGCGCGCATGTCTGCCATTGCCATTTGGAAAGGGATGGATGGAAACAAGTCGGTGATGAAATCGGACACCCAGTTCGTCCCAGGGATAGGTAGAGTGCTCAGTCCAGTACAGAGTATCAGCACAGAGTTTTTGAAGCTCGGTCGAGATCTGCGGCCAGTGGATGCCGATAGATTTATCTGACTTGCGGTAGGTGCCTGCCCACTTCCATACTTGATTGAACATTTTTTGGTGGAGCTTGCGAATGAATGCATGAGAAAGAATGTTTTTGTGTTTCCGTCCAAGCACCCAAGATTGAGCTTCCAGAATGTTGGATTGCTCTGCAGCGTTGAGTTCGCTTTGAGTGTTAATGTAGGATGGGATCAAGCCTTGAGCTTCGTCTCGGTCCAGAGGAGTAGCGCCAGGAGGATATTGCAGCTGTAGAGTCATTTGCGTTTTCTTTTGGGCCGAAGTTGAGGCGTATTCCAGATCCTTCTGTCTGCTTTTTGTTTCAATTCTTCAGCTTGTTCCTGAATTTGAGCTTGAGTTTCGTTCGATGAAACGCTTTGGTTTTCCAGCTCCATTGAGTGAATGGCAGATCCACTGACTGACGTTGCAGCAAGGAGGGCTTGTTGTGTAAGTGTATCTTCCAGTGAAGCAGCTTTTGGAATGAGTGCGTAAACAAGATTGCAGTTCAATGCACTGGCGGCTCTTTTCAATGTTTGTAGAGTAATTCTTTGAGAGACTTCACGCTTTTCCATCTCGGTTACGGTTGCTTGCGAAATCTCCATACGTTCTGCAAGTTGGCGGGTGGTCATGAGTAGCGACTCCCGAATTACTTTGATCCAACCGAGACGAGGTCGTTCGAGATGACTGAAAGGGCTAAGCGTGAGGAGTTTTTGATCGTAAATCCTCTCTAGTCCCCGTATAGAATCAGGTCTGAATTAATCGTATCTGTTTGATCGAAAGGATACGTAATGTATGAAATCTTCAACTGAAGAAATAATCGTCCGACTCAAGAATAGATTCTCCAGTGAATTGGAGATGCGGCCTGGGCAAAGGAAAAGGAATTTCTCATCCCAGTTTAAGGAACAGCTATGTTCTGAAGCTCGTTCGAACAATATCTCTGGAATGAGGCTAGCAAAAGGACTTGGTATTAGCGAATCGGCAATCCGCCACTGGCTGCAACAATACGAGTTACCAGCATCAATAAAAGATTCAACAAAACCATTGTTTCGAAAATTCGAGATCGCTAGTGCACCTGAGCCTGAGCCTGAGCCAACTCAAGCCCCTTATATGATCGGTAAGTCGGGGGTGCGTGTAATGGGATTATCCTTGAATCAAATCGCAGAATTATTGAGGTGTCTATGATGCCCTCTTTTATGAACACGCAGGTATGGGTTTATATGAATTCGGTAGACATGAGAATGGGCTATGATGGCCTCTATGGTCTTGCGAGGGCTTTTCATTCTTCTCCAAGAAATGGAGACGTATTTCTTTTTGTTTCTTCGGATAGGAAGAAAGCAAAAGCTCTCTTTTGGGCGCGTAATGGCCTTATGATCGTGATGAAAAGATTAGAGAGTGGGACTTTTGCAAAAATATTTTCTCGAGGAAAGATCACACCCAGTGAGCTCAATCTTTTCTTTGAAGGATCTCATCAAGTGGAGAGAAACCTGTCAGTAAAAGACATGACAGATCATTTTTTAGATTAAATAGATGCATTATTTGAATTATTTTACTTTATTCATTTGAATATATATGATTTAAATAAATCAGTTTTATGGTCTTTCTTGATGAAATTAGCATTCAAACACTGACTCCAAATCAAGCAAAAGCTGAGGCATTGAAGTACTCCAATCTTTGCAAAGCAAATATGGAAGTGATCAAAGTGCTGGAAATTCAAATTAAGAGAATGGCTAAAGAGCTAGGCGCAACTCACCAGTTAGTCTTATTTTCTCAGGAGCAGTTAAATGAGCTCAGAAAAAAAACCTTTGGTAAGTCTTCTGAGAATAGAAATGATCTTTCTCCCGATTTAACTGCTCTTCCTTTGTTTTCGGATCTTTCTCTCGAAGAAAAATTAGAGTGTAAATGCCAGGCTCATTGCCAATGCAAAAAAAAGAAAAAAAATAGAGAAAAATTTGGACGCACTGATCAGCCCGCCCTTCCTACTCGAGAAGTCACTCATACCGTTGACGGAAAAATAACAAATGAAAGAAAGATGATCCCTTTGAAGGATCAGTTTGAAACTTCTACTGTCATTACCATTGTACCCACCCAGTTCATTTTGGAAACTCATAAAAGACAAAAATACATTACAGAAGGTGAAGTTTTTCCAGAAAATAGACTCATTTTGACTGCTCCTGGTCCTTTCAAGTTGAGCGAAGGATCTCGTTATAGTATCGATTTTGGTATTCATATAGGCACTCAGAAATATCAATTTCATATGCCTCTGGAACGTCAAGTCACACTCATGATGAGTCAGGGGTTAAAGGTTACCTCAAACGTTCTATTTGATCAGATTGCTATGATTTCCTTCTTTCTGAAGAACTCCTTCTTTGCTCGATTAAAATCAGAGGTCTTGAGCAATCAGCTCCATATAGCTGACGAAACTTACTGGAATAATCTTGGAAAAAAAGGAGGCCAGAATAAGCGTTTCTGGTGTTGGGGTATTTATAGCGGTAAAATTATACTATTCGAGATCTACGACTCGCGAAGTAAAATTGTTGCATCTCAGTTTTTGAAAGGAATCACGGGAGTCCTTTTGACTGACGGATACAAGGTTTACCAAAACTTGCCTGCGCCTGAAGTGGGGGTCTTAATTCTTGCAAACGACTGGGCCCATGTGAGACGCAAATTTTCTGCAGCCGAAAAAAACTTTCCACTAGAAGCCCAGTTCTTTCTCACTCAAATTCAAGCACTTTTCCTGATTGAACAAGAAATCAAAAAACTTTCCTTAGAAGATCGCCTGAAAGCGCGCCAACAGAACTCTAAAATCATTATTGACTCGATTCATGATCAGCTCATAGAACTCAAAAATTCGCTTCCACAATCTTCTTTAGGAAAAGCCATCCACTATACCCTCAACCTCTGGAAGGGGTTGACCTTATTTTTAGAAAACCCCATTATCCCTCTTGAC
>CAIYTD010000270.1 GCA_903928955.1 Oligoflexia bacterium
CATCTAAAAATAACTTAACTGCGCTATATCTTTTAAAATAGCGCTCAATCATATCTTGTGCCTCGCGACGAGAAATATGTAATTCCTGAGCAAGACCAAAAGCAGTCTTGCCATACATGAGACCAAAATTAATAGCTTTTGCAATCCCCCGTTGCCGTTCATTTACATTCTCAGGAAGAATATTAAATATTTCACCTGCAGTGCGCTGATGAACATCCTGATCTTCTAAAAAAGCCTGAATCAACTCTGGATCCTGACTCATATGAGCTAAAATTCTTAGTTCAATTTGACTATAATCAGCCGACAGAAGAACATCTCCAGGACTTGGAATAAATGCTTTTCGGATTCGCATCCCTCTATCTGATCGAATGGGAATATTTTGCAAATTGGGATTAGAACTCGAAAGCCTCCCAGTGGCGGTCACAGTTTGATGAAAACTTGCGTGAATTTTTCCTGTTTGAGAATCTCTTAATAAAGGGAGTGGATCAATATAAGTATTTTTTAGTTTTGAAATCTCTCGATACTCTAACAGTAAACGAGGCACTTCATGAAGATGCGACAAAGCTTCCAATACAGACGCATCGGTTGAAAAACCTGTTTTAGTTTTAGTTTGAACAGGTAATTTCAAATCTTCAAATAAAAGATGCGCCAATTGACGGGTTGAATTCATATTTAAAGATCCCGAACTATATGCCTGAACTTGGACTTCTATTTTTTTTAATTCTAAATCGAATTCTTTCGAAAGCTCATTTAACCAGGGAACATCAATACAAACACCTTGAAGCTCCATTTTAGTAAGTACATTTACTAAAGGTAGATCTACTTCACTAAAAACCCGATAGAGGCCCTCTTCTTCGAGTCGAGGCTTCAGCTTTGCCCATAGCTGAACAGCCACCCAAGCGTCCTCTGCTGAATAGCGGGTTGCGCGATCAATGGGAACTTGATCAAAACTCAGCTGTTCCTTGCCTTTTCCGCAAACATCTTCATAGGTAACTACTGGATAATTCAAATAATGAGATGCTAATACCTTCAAATTATGCCTACCATCCGGATCCAAGAGATAGGCCGCAACCATCGTATCGGATTCTATCCCACATGGATGGATTCCGTTCTGCCTCAAGACACTCCAATCATATTTAAGATTTTGTCCAATTTTTTTGTAAACAGGATTTTCTAAAAATATCTTCAATGCATCCAAAACTCTCGTTTTAGAGAGCTGAGCCTCTGAAGTATTTTGGTGTCCGAGGGGAATATAATATCCAGAATTGGGATGAATACAAACCGCGACCCCGACTATCTGAGCTTCTCTAGGATTCAGTGAAGTCGTTTCTAGATCAAATCCTAATCTTTGAGTTTCTTCGATTCCTTTCAGCAAAACGCAGAAATCTTTCTCAGTATTGACTGTACGAAAGCGATCATCCACTTCTGGAGTTTTGTCCAAAACCTTTCCTAGGTTGGACTTCCATTTTTTAATAAGAGTATGAAAATCAAACTTCTCTAAAAGAGCAAAGCATGCATCCGTAACATGAAAATGGTATCTCAGATTTTCTAACGGAATTTCAAGATTTAAATCCATTCGAACAGTGGCAAGTTCTGCTGAAAGAATTGCATCCCCCCGATGAAGCTTTAAACCTTCGCCTTTTTTACCCGAAATTCGACCTTCCTCTGCAGCCGCTAAAACACCTTCTAAAGTACCAAAATCTCGCAACAAATCTGCGGCACCCTTAGGTCCAATCCCGGGAACTCCAGGAATATTGTCCGAAGTATCTCCGACTAAGGCTAAATAATCCCTCACTTGTGCAGGTCGAACTCCCAACTTTTCAAAAACTTCCACCCCAGTGTAACGCTTATTTGTCATCGTATCCCACATAACAACTCGATCACTTACCAATTGCATCAAATCTTTATCGCTTGAAACAATAACTACATGATGACTCAGAGAAACCGAACACCACTTCTGTGTGAGCGAGGCAATCAAATCATCTGCCTCGACTCCACTTTGCCGATAAGAATGGATTTCAAAAGTTCGAATGAGCTCTTCAATAGAATCAAATTGAGGGATCAATTCATCTGGGGGAGCGGAACGATTTGCCTTATACTCCGGATAAATTTCTTTCCGAAAAGAAGGTTCCTTGGAATCATAGACCACTGCAAGATACTCAGGATCTGCTTCCTCCACTAGTTTAGCCAACATAGTGGCTACCCCGTAAATCGCGTTTGTTGGATCACCTGCCTGATTTCGAAGTGAACGAATGGCAAAGAATGCTCGAAAAATGAAAGAACTGATATCGACTAAATAAAGCGTTTGTTTGGGATCAAGGGATTGGGACATGATGCGTCCTTATACACCAAAAGATCCCTGGACCTCAACGACTTCAGTATCCCCCATCACATCACCCAGACGATGCCCAGTCTCCACCGAAACCATCAAATAGACTTCCATGAGCATTAAAGGAAATCCAATTAAACCTAAAATCAGCCATCCCCAAATAGGAATAATAGCAAAAAAAGTAGCGACACCTACTGGAGTGTTTCTCAACGCAGACTCTCGCCAACGAGCAGGTTGCTTGGTGACAGTATTTAAAACTTGAAGCCTCATGAGCTTCTTTCCAATACTTTGCCCCCTCCATTTTCTATAATGGATTCCATCTCCAAAAAGACTGTATAAAAATCCAATAGCAGGCCCTATGGGATAACTAATGATTGCAGTCAATAAAAAGACGATGAAAAGATCAATTGCCTTAGCAATGACCCGCGATGTAACGCTGACTTTCAAAGAGGTAGTGATCGGTAAAGAGAATAAAATCAAGTGCTCTCCAAAAAAAATCTATCTAAAAGATCTACTAAACTATGGACTGCAAAAATATGAGTTTCTTGAATGCGACTGGAATTACCTCCTGAGGAGGCACAGAGGCAAATATCACAAATTTCTTTTAAGGAACCGCCCAATCCACCCGTCAAGCCAATAATCCGACATCCTAATCGCCGAGCCTCTCCTACTGCCAGGACGACATTTTGACTCATTCCAGAAGTGCTGATCGCGATGACTACATCCTCTTTTTGAGCTAAGGCCTGAATTTGCTTCAAAAAAACCTTGTCATAACCAAAATCATTTCCAATCGCAGTTAAACTAGAAGAATCTGTCGTTAAAGCTATTGCAGGAAGTGGCCGGCGGTCTATTAACATCTTACCCACCATTTCTGCAGCCATATGCTGTGCGTCCGCAGCAGACCCTCCATTGCCCAAAATAAGAATCTTTTTGCCTTTTCGAATACACTCTCCTAGCATTTCAGCTGCTCGGACTAAATTTTCTCCACATTCCTCTAGAAAAGTCTCCCGGACGCATGCAGACTCCCTCGAGGTACTCATGAGATATTCATATGGCTTCAAATTTTTCATACTCGACCCGAATTAAAAATCATGTTACGTAATTGCCTTATTCACAATAATCAGTTTTTTTACAAATTGAAAGCAGAAACCGAGCATTTCCCTGGGAGTTATATCAATGGCTGATTTAAAAAATATCCATACCGCAACTGACAAAAACTTTGACTCAGAAGTCATTGCGTCTTCTCAGCTCACAATGGTGGACTTTTGGGCAGAATGGTGTGGACCTTGCCG